>CAZKWG010000867.1:0-3262 GCA_964556105.1 uncultured Enterobacterales bacterium
TCGGTCGGGACGACCTGGAGGCCCGCGCGCTCCTCGACGAGCAGATCGGCGCCTCTCCCTTCGCCGGCCAGCAGGCGCTTCGCGGCGTGCTCGGCGCCTTCGACCAGCAGGACGCCGACGGGCTGGCGCCCTATCTCCTGCCGCCCGCTCCGCCCACGCTGCGCGTGACGGTGGCCCGCCTGCGCGCGGTCGTCGTCGGCGCGCAGCAGGCGCAGCAGATGTCGTCGCAGCGGCAGGTGTCAGGTTGATCTCATTTTGTTTTCCGTAAAAGACATCGTAATAATAAGAACATTCCATCCCGCTCCGAAACATCCCCCCTCCGTGCCCCCCTCCGGCTACGCTGTCTGGTCCCCCCTTCGGAGCCGCCATGCGCCGCGCCCCTGCCGCGTCCTCCCTCGTCCTCTCGCTCGTCCTCACGGCCTGCGCCGATGGCAAGGACGGCGAGACCGGCCTCCTCGACGAGGAGACCGGTTCCCCTGACCAGGAGACCGGCGACACCGCGCCCCCCGTCGAGGAGACCGGCGACACGGCCGACACGGCCACATCCGACACGATCTGGGAGAGCTTCCTCGCCGGGCGCGCCGACGCCCTCGCCGACCTCGGCGAGCCCATCCTGGACTGCGTCGCCCGAGACGACACCTCCTACCCGGTCTTTCACGGCTGCTACGACTGGCACTCCGCCGTCCACGGCACGTTCGCCCTGCTCGTGCTCGGCCGCCTGCTGGAGGACGACACCTACCTCGAGGCCGCCGAGCGCGAGCTCGACGCAGACGCCCTCGACGAGGAGCTGATCCTGCTCTCGCGTGGAGATCTCGCCTTCGAGGTCCCCTACGGCCTCTCCTGGCTGCTCGTCCTGGCCCGCGAGCGCGCCCGCGGCGGCCACGACGATCTCGCCCCGCTCGCCGAGGAGGCCGCCCGCCAGCTCGAGGACCACGTCTTCTCGCTCAGCGACAGCGCCATCCAGAGCCGCCTCCTGAACGCGAATTACGACAACCTCTCCTGGGAGGTCCTGAACCTCGCGCTCTGGGCGCAGCACCAGGGCGACGCCGAGACCGCCGCGCTGCTCGAGGACTTCGTGCGCGACGCGATGCTGCCGCAGTCCACCGAGTGCCTGCTCGAGCGTGAGGAGCGCACGCGCGACTTCTTCCCTCCCTGCCTGCACTTCGCGCGCCTCGTCCTCACCGTCCTGCCCGAAGACGAAGCGCAGACCTGGCTGGCCAGCGCCCTGCCCGCCGACTGGGCGCTGGAGCCGCTGACCAGCGCCCCCGTCCCCCACCTCGCCGGCCTGAACTTCAGCCGCTCCTGGGGCCTGTACGCGTTGGCGCACGCGACGGGAGACGAGGATCTCCGCGACATGTACGTCGATCACGTCGAGACCCACCTCGCCATGCCCGAGCTGTGGGCCGAGAACTACGACAGCTACGCGCACTGGGTGGCGCAGTTCGGCGTCTATGCCGTGGCGTTGACCTACGAGGACCCGCCGGTGCTCTGACGCGCGGCGAGATTGACCGCCCCCCGGGCCCCCTGGTAGCATCCGGCCCCCCGGGCAGGCCCCACGCGGAGCCTCCCCCGGAACTGGAGCTGAGACCAGCGATGAGCGACATCAACCTGGAGCAACGTCGCGCGGAGCTCGAGGCCGCGCTGGCGGATCGGCAGCAGGCGGTGGAGCGCGCGCGCAACACGCTCACCGCGGCGGACGCCCAGGTGGCCGCTGCGGAGAGCGCGCTCGAGCAGCACGACAAAGAGGTCGAGGTGCGCCGCGCCCGCGTCGCCGAGCTGCAGAGCCGCGTCGCGCAGGTGCAGGCCCGCGCGGACGCCGCGGCCGAGGAGCACGCGAAGCTGGTGGCCGAGGAGGAGCGCCTGAGCGCGGACGTGAACCAGCTCGCCGCCGAGCTGCAGGCCCGTGAGGCCGAGGTCCAGGCGCAACAGGACCGCCTGAACGCGCTGGAGGCCGAGGTCAAGGGCATCGACGAGGAGCGCACGCGCCTGGAGGCCGACCGCACCGGCCTTCAGGACAGGCTCGCCCAGCTTCGCGCCCAGAACGCCGAGGAGGGCAAGCGCGTCGCCAGCCTGGAGGAGGAGCTCGCCCGCTTGGAGGCGGAGGCCCCCGGGCGCGGGGCGTGAGCTAAGATGAACGCCGCGACCCGCGCCGCTGGCTGGGCTACGGACGGGTCCGCCAGACGTCTGGTCGCCGCCGTGCTCGAGGCGCAGGGAGCCCGCCTCCCCGTGGTCGCGCCGGGGGAGATCCCCGCCGCCCTCGCCTTCGTCGCGCGCCTGGACGCCGGGGCCGCCGTCAGCTCCGGCGCGCTCGGCGCCCGCTTCGCCCTCTCGCTCTACGACGCGCACGCCGACTGGGCGCCCGGCCTCTCTGACCTCGAGGCCGACCAGGGCCGGGACGCCGCGCTGCGCCTGTATGGGCTGGCCGCCGCCGCCTGGACCCTGGGCTCCGGAGAGGCCGCCGATCGCGCCGCCCGCTTCCGCGCCCACCCGATCGGCCTCGCGCTGTTGACCTGGTGGTCCGCCGTCGAGGTCGCGCTGGCGTTCACCGCCGACGGCAGCCTGCCCGCCGAGGCCCAGCCGAGCGAGCTGGCGTTCACCTGGGGCGACGAGGTCGCGGCGCGCCTTCAGCTGGACGGCGCGCAGCTGGACGGCGCGCAGCAGATCCTCCGCGCCTGGATGCCGGAGCTGGAGTCGGCCGCTCAGGCCATCGCCGCCGACGTGGGCGCGGTGGTCTCGGCGGTGCGGGCGGCGCTGCCCACCCTCTCCGACAACGGGCGCGAGGCGCTCTCCGCCGAGGCGGCGGCCACGCCGATCTATGGCGCGCTGATCGCCGCGATGACGGATGATGCTGCGCCGCAACATGATGCTGCAGCGCGACAGAATGCTGCATCGCAGCGTGAAGCGGAGGAGGAGGCCCGCCGCGCCGAGGAGGCCCGCCGCGCCGAGGAGCGTGCCCGGCGAGCGAAGGAGCGGGAGGCCCTCGTCGAGCTGCATGCCTCGGCGGTCGCGCGGGCAGAGGCGGCGGCGCGAGCCCTGAGCGCGGCGGAGGCGGCCATCCACGATCTGGGCTGGCAGATGGACGGACTCGGCGTCCGCGCCAGCGAGCGGACGGAGGCGGTCGTCGTGGCCCGCGGCGCGGCGCTGGGCGCGCAGGCGGCGCAGGCGGCGAGCGCGACGGCCCTGTCGGCGGCCCGGCGCGCCTTGCAGGCGGCGCAGGAGCAGGTCCGGGCCAGGGACGGAGGCTCCTCGGAGGCGCTCGCGC
>CAZKWG010000868.1:0-3261 GCA_964556105.1 uncultured Enterobacterales bacterium
CGTCCCCGGCGCCGGAGGCCTGGCGGCCTGGCTGGTCTGGGGGAGCGGCGGCTATCTGCGCGAGCCGGAAGATGTGCTCGACTGCGGCAATTCGGGCACCACCCTGCGCCTCCTGACGGGGATGCTCGCCGGCCAGCCCGAGATGTTCGCCGTGCTTTCGGGCGACGCCTCCCTGCGCTCCCGCCCCCAGCGCCACCTGCTCGACCCGCTGCGCGCGCTCGGCGCCAACGTGCTCGGGCGAAGGGGAGGGGAGCGCGCCCCGCTGGTGGTCAGCGCGGGCCGGCCGCTCCGGCCCGGCGCCGTGACGCTGAGCACCGCCAGCGCTCAGGTGCTCTCGGCGGTCCTTCTGGGCGGTCTACAGACGGAGGGCAGCGTCTCCGTCGAGGTCCCCGGACCCGCGCGCGACCACACCGAGCGCATCCTGACCAGCATGGGCGCCCAGATCACGACCACGCCGCTGGCGCAGAGCGGGCGTCGGGTCGAGATGATCGGCCGGCCGCGCCTACAGCACCTGGACCTCGAGATCCCCGGCGACATCTCCAGCGCGGCCTTCCTCATCGCCGCGGCGACCCTGGTGCCGGGCTCGGACCTGCTCATCTCGGATCTGGGGTTGAACCCGACCCGAACGGGTTTTCTGGAGGTGCTCCGCCGCATGGGCGCCGACGTTCAGGCCGAGCCCGGTGGGGACGACATCGAGCCCCGCGGCACCCTGCGGGTGCGTCACGCCGGGCTCAAGGGCACCCGGATCAAGCGCGTGGAGGTCCCGCGCCTGCTGGACGAGGTGCCCATCCTCGCCGTGGTCGCGGCGATGGCCGAGGGCGAGACGGTGTTCGCCGACATGGCCGAGCTGCGCGGCAAGGAGTCTGACCGCATCGCGTCCACGGTCGCCCTCCTGCGCGCCTTCCGGGTGGAGGTCGAGGAGCTGCAGAGCGGCTTCGTCGTCCAGGGAACCGGGGGCCGCCCGCTGCGCGCGGCCTGGGTGGACTCGCACGGGGACCACCGCATCGCCATGGCGGCGACGGTGGCCGGGCTGGTCACCCAGGGGGAGACCAGGGTATCTGGGACCGGCTGCATCGCCACCTCGTTCCCGGGCTTCGTCGCGACCCTCGCGGCCCTCTCCGAGGGCTCCGTGAGCTGAGGCTCCGGCGCGTCGCAGGGTGCTGCCCCCCGTTCCGGAGACGTCTTGAGCGCTCGAATCTGCATCGCCATCGACGGGCCCGCCTCCTCGGGAAAGGGGACCGTGGCGCGCATGGTGGCCCGCGCGCTGGGCTACGCCTACGTGGACACGGGCGCGATGTACCGCGCCGTCGCCCTGGTCGCGCTGGAGCGCGGGGTCGCGCTCCAGGACGCGGACGCCGTGGCAGAGGTCGCTTCCTCCCTGGACTTTCGGTTCGGCTGGGACGGCGAGAACCTGCGCCTGTTCGTGGACGGTCGCGATCTGAGCGAGGCCATCCGCGCCGAGCAGGTGGGCCGCAGCGCGTCGGACGTCGCCGTCCACCCGCCGGTCCGGGCCGCGCTGCTCGCGCGACAGCGGGCGCTCGGCCGCGCGGGGGGCGTCGTCATGGACGGTCGCGACATCGGCACGGTCGTCCTGCCCGAGGCGCAGCTCAAGATCTTCCTCGACGCCACGCCGGAAGAGCGCGCCCGCCGTCGCACCAAAGACCTTCTGGCCCGCGGGATGGCCGCGGACGAGGCCGAGACCTTGCGCGAGATCCGCGCCCGCGACGCCCAGGACAGCACGCGCGCCGCCGCGCCCCTGCGCGCCGCCTCGGACGCGGTGGTCCTGGACTCCACCGGGCGGAGCGCCGAGCAGATGGCCGAGAAGATCGAGGCCCTGGCGCGCCAGCGGGTTGACGCGGATCAGCGCTCACGCTAAGGGGCGCTCCGCCGTGGAATGCGTGTAGGGACGCACCCACGCCAGACCGGCGCGCGAGAATCCTCTCGCCCGCCAGGAAACCCCGAGCCTCTCCCTCTGTTCCATCGCCTCCGTCCAGGAGCGTCGAAAGGCTACCCGATTCCATGCAGAATCTCGACCTCGATCTCATGCAGCTTGACCGTGACGAGTTCACCGCGTTCTTCAACAACTACCTCGAGACCAGCCCCATCCGCGAGCAGTCGGTGGTGCGGGGTCGGGTGATCAACCTCGAGGGTGACTGGGTCACGGTCGACATCGGCTACAAGGCCGAGGGCGTGATCCCCCGCTCGGAGTTCATCGATCCCGACGGGAACCTCATGGTGAAGCCCGGCGACGAGGTCGACGTCTACCTCGAGACGGTCGAGGACGTAGACGGTCAGCTCATCCTGTCCAAGGAGAAGGCCGACCAGATGAAGGCCTGGGACGAGATCTCCAAGGCCGTCGAGTCCGACGAGATCGTGAAGGGTGTGGTCCTCGCCCGCGTCAAGGGTGGTCTGTCCGTCGATATCGGCGTGAAGGCCTTCCTCCCCGGCAGCCAGGTGGACCTCCGCCCGGTCAAGAACCTCGAGAAGCTCATCGGTGAGACCCTCGAGTTCAAGATCATCAAGTTCAACAAGCGCCGCGGCAACATCGTGCTCAGCCGCCGCGTCCTCCTCGAGGAGGAGCGTCAGGCCAAGCGTCAGGAGACGCTGAAGGGCCTGCAGGTCAACGCGATCATGATCGGCGTCGTGAAGAACATCACGGACTACGGCGCGTTCATCGATCTCGGCGGCATCGACGGCCTGCTGCACATCACGGACATGACCTACGGGCGCATCAACCACCCCTCCGAGATGGTGGAGGTGGGCCAGAGCCTCGAGGTCAAGATCCTCAAGTTCGACCCCGACACCCAGCGCGTCAGCCTGGGCTACAAGCAGATCCGCCCGGATCCCTGGGAGGAGGTCGAGTACAAGTACCCGGTCGGCGCCATCGTCCGCGGCAAGGTCGTCAGCATCCAGGATTACGGCATCTTCGTCGAGCTGGAAGACGGCATCGAGGGCCTGGTCCACATCTCCGAGATGACCTGGAACAAGCGGGTCAAGCACCCGTCGAAGCTGGTCAACCTCGGCGACTACGTCGAGGCCAAGGTGCTCGGCGTGGACGTGGAGAACAAGCGCATCAGCCTCGGCATGCGTCAGCTCGAGCCGAACCCCTGGGACGTGGTCGAGCAGAACTACCCGGTCGGCTCCGTCGTCCACGGCAAGGTCCGCAACATCACGGACTTCGGCATCTTCGTGGGCATCGAGGAGGGCATCGACGGCCTGATCCACATCTCCGACCTCTCCTGGTCGCAGCGGATCAAGCAC
>CAZKWG010000869.1:0-3245 GCA_964556105.1 uncultured Enterobacterales bacterium
GGCCCTGGTCGAGCTCGTCCACCAGCACCACGAGGCCGCGCAGCTCGAGGCGGGTCCACTCGCGCAGGAGCCCCCAGCTCTCCCCTGCCCTGCGGAGCTCCGCGGCGCGCAGGCTCTCCGCGCGCGCCTGATTCCCGCGCCGCGCCTCCAGCTCGGCCAGCGCGACGACGATCGCCTCGCCCACGCCGTCCGTCCCCGCGAGGAAGGCCAGGTCGTCCAGGCGCACCCAGGCGTGGCGGGAGGCGAGCTCGGGCTCCTCGCTCAGCGCCAGCGCCAGCCGGGCGAGGAGGAAGCTGCGCCCCGAGCCCGGGTCACCGACGACGAGCTCACGGGCCGCGCGATCGGCCAGCAGGCGCTCGCGCAGGAGGGACAGCTCCTCCACGCGGCCGGCGCTGAGCGCGCGCAGCTCATCAGGCGTCAGGAGCCAGGGATTCCCAGTGATGGGCGCGGGGGGACGGGACATGAAGGCCTCTTCACTACAGTCCCGTTTTACAACGGATCTGTTGCAAAGGCAAGGAGCGCCTCAGCGCACCGTGCAGGTCTTCGTGCCGCGCGAACAGACGATGGTGACGGTGTCCCCTGCGGTGACGACCACCCTCCCCCCCTGCTTCGTGGGCTGCCCGGGGATCGTGTACTCGAGCTGATAGGTGCCCGGCTCCACGGAGGCGCTCGGAGCGACGGAGGTGCCGCCGCGGTTCAGGCGCACGCGCGCGTCCCCGGCCACGACCACCTTGCCGGTCCTGGGCTTGACCTTCACGTCCGCGGTCTTCGTGTCCGTCGCCTTCGTGTCGGCGCTGGTCGTCGCCTTCGTGTCCGTCGCCTTCGTGTCGGCGCTGGTCGTCGTCTTCGTGTCGGCGCTGGTCGTCGTCTTCGTGTCCGTCGCCTTCGTGTCGGCGCTGGTCGTGGTCGTCCCGTCCGCGCTCTTCGTGTCGGCGCTGGTCGTCGTCTTCGTGTCGGCGCTGGTCGTCGTCGTCCCGTCCGCGCTCTTCGTGTCGGCGCTGGTCGTCGTCGTCCCGTCCGTGCTCTTCGTGTCGGCGCTGGTCGTGGTCGTCCCGTCCGTGCTCTTCACATCCCCGGTCGTGGTCCCGGTGCCGTCATCGCCGACGTTCGTCGCGACGTCGCCGCCCTCCTCACCGCCGCCTTCCTCTCCACCCTCTCCGCCCTCCGCGCCGCCGCCGAGGGTCTTCCACCCGTACCATCCGGCGAGGCCGGCGCCGCCGCCCAGCACCAGGAAGAGGAAGAGCGCCAGCACAATCCAGAGGCCCATCCCCCCCTTCTTGGGCGGAGGAGCGTGGTCGTTGTAGTGATCCTCATGCGGGGGCATCGGCGGCGTCGCCTCCTTGGGGAGGGGCGCCACGGGCGGCGTGGCGCTGGAGATGGGCGGAGGCGGGGGGAGCGCGGGGTCCGCCAGCTTCTCGGTCGGGTAAGGGATCGCCCCGGAGCGGATGTTCTCCGTCAGCTTGCGGCTGGCCAGATCCCCGGGAGCGGCCTCCTCTTCCGCCTGGGTGATGGTCGGCAGCACCGCCTCGACCCAGTCGCGCAGGGTCTGGTCGCCCAGCGCGCGCCACAGCTCCAGGCAGCGCCGCTCCACCTCGCGCGCCGTGGGGCGGGCCGCCGGATCGAAGGCGAGCATGGCGCCGATGAAGCGCACGACGTCCTCGGAGCGCCCCTGCGTGGCCTGCCAGAGCTTGTCCAGGGCGCCCATGACGCGGGCGTCGTGACGCTCCTGGGCCGGGCTGGTCTGACCGAAGTGCTCGCCCGTCAACATCTCGTAGAGCAGGACGCCGACGGCGTAGACGTCACCCTCGGGGCCATCGACGAACTCGAAGCGCTCGGGCGCCATGTAGTCGGGCGTGCCGAAGGAGAGCGAGCGGGTCCTGGCCTCGCGCGCCTGGAAGTCCGCACGGGCGATGCCGAAGTCGAGCAGCTTGACCTCGCCCACCGGCGTGATGCGGACGTTGCCCGGCTTGATGTCCCGGTGGACCAGCTTGAGCGGCGTGCCGTCCGGGCCCGCGGCGTTGTAGGCGAAGTCCAGCGCGCTGCCCAGCTCGCGGGTGACCTCCAGCGCGGGTCCGAGCGCCATGGGCCCCTTGGTCATCAGGCTCTTGACGTCCGAGCCCTCGACATACTCCATCACCACGGTCCACTTCCCGTCCAGGAGGACGAGCGCGTCCACCTGCACGATGGCGCGGTGGTTGACCATGCCGAGCAGACGCGCCTCGTCGCGCATCCGCTGAGCCATCTCGGCCATCCCTTCCATGTCGGGGTTGAGGACCTTCAGCGCGACCAGCTTGCTGAAGCCACCTTCGGTCGACAGTCGCGCCCGGTAGACGGTGCCGAAACCGCCGCGGCCAAGCACCGATAGAACCTGATAATGTCGGCCTTCGTTGGCCATTGAACTCGACATGGATCGCCCTGCTCCACACTGATCGTCCGCACCTAATTCGTCGGCCACGACGGCGCATCTCCCCTGCCCCGGCGGAACTTGTCTCTCCTCTCTCCGTTGGATAAGGCCCTCCGTTCAGGGAGGTCGCTCATGAGCTACGCGCGCGTCCAGGAACTGCTTGGCTCCGAGGCCGAGAGCCTGCTCGGTCACACCTGCTCCACGATCGCCAAGGAGCGGCTGCATCTGCCGGGCCCGGACTTCGTCGAGCGCGTCTGGATTCACAGCGACCGGAAGAACGCCGTGCTGCGCAGCCTGCAGACGATGTACGACCACGGCCGGCTGGGCGGGACGGGCTATCTCTCGATCCTGCCCGTGGACCAGGGCATCGAGCACTCGGGCGGCGCCAGCTTCGCGCGCAACCCGGACTGTTTCGATCCCGAGAACATCGTGAAGCTGGCGATCGAGGGCGGCTGCAACGCCGTGGCCTCCACGCTCGGGGTGCTCGGGGCGGTCTCGCGCCGTTACGCCCATCGAATCCCCTTCATCGTCAAGGTCAACCACAACGAGCTGCTGACCTTCCCGAACAAGTTCGACCAGATCATGTTCGCCCAGGTGAGCCAGGCCGCCGACATGGGCGCGGTCGCCATCGGCGCGACGATCTACTTCGGCTCCGAGGAGAGCGGTCGGCAGATCGTCGAGGTCAGCCGCGCGTTCGAGATGGCCCATCAGCTCGGGCTGGCCACCGTCCTGTGGTGCTATCTGCGAAATCCGGCCTTCAAGCAGGGTGGCAAGGACTACCACGTCGCGGCGGATCTCACGGGCCAGGGGCTGCTCGCCCTCCCTGGGCCTGCGGGCGTAG
>CAZKWG010000870.1:0-3210 GCA_964556105.1 uncultured Enterobacterales bacterium
GCAGCATCGTGGGCGGTGCGACCAGGCCGTCGTGCACGGTGGCGCGCGCCGCCTGCTACGCCGTGCGCGAGGTCTCGCGCCCCCTGGTGGTCTTCACCTGGTCCGGCCACGCCGCCGTGCTGGCCAGCAAGAGCCGTCCGCCCGGGCCCCTCTTCGCCCTCTCCCCCTCGCAGCGGGTCGTCGATCGGCTCGCCCTGGCCTGGGGCGTGCAGCCGGTGCGCGTGCCGGAGATCAGCGGGACCGACGACCTCATCGCCGCCGGTGAGCGCGTGCTCCTCGAGCGCAAGCTCGTCCCGCGGGGCCAGGAGATCGTCGTCCTGGCGGGCAACGGCCCGCTCCGCGGCGCGACGAACATGATGAAGGTGGAGATCGTGGACGGGAGCTTCACCTGGCTGGACCGCCAGAAGTAGCTCCCAGGCCGAGGCCGAGGCAGGCTCAGATGCCGGCGCCCGGCTCCTCGCGCTTCATCACGACCAGCCGGTACGAGCTGAACTTCGCCTCGCCCGCCGTGTAGAGCACGCTCGTGATCAACGAGTAGGGCGTGCTCTGATGCGCCACCAGCAGCATCTTGCCGTCGAAGGGCGGCCCGCCGCGGTCGGCGAGGGCCTCGCGCTTGGAGACCTCGTTCTGAAGCTCGTCGAAGAGCTTCGGAATGGCGACCTCTTTGCTGCCGGCCAGGGTGATGTCCGCCAGCCGCACGACCACCTTGCTCTCGACCAGGATCTCCTCGGCGGTGATCGTGATCGTGGTCGCCGGGCCCATCTCGACGGTTGCCGAAGACTCGGGCGGACGCAGCGACTCGTTGATCTGGATGGACTGCGGATCCGTCATGAAGTTCTTCACGAGGAAGACCAGCAGCACGGTCATCATGTCCATCATCGGCACCAGGTTCAGGTGCGAGATGTTCTCACCGGCCAGGACGCGCGGCTCGCGCTTCTTCTTCTTGTGGCCAGAGTAGCGGCTGAACGCCTCGGCGACGGCGGCGTCCTCGGACTCGGGCGTCTCCGTGACCGGGAGCTCGTCACCCGGGGGATGATTGGTCTCGCTCATGTCACTTCACCCCGCTCGGCCGGGCGAGCAGAACATCCGGGAAGAGCCACTCTTTGCCGTCCATGCGGATGGCGTCCATGGCCTCGACCACGATCGAGTACTCGGTGTCGAGATCGGCGGTGAACACGATGGAGTCACCGAGCCCGAACTCCTTCTTCCAGGAGATCAGCCGGTCCTTGAGCTCGTCCGTGTCGTAGTCCTCACCCTTCTTCGGGATGTCCACCGGCGCCATGACGTCCGGCTGGCTGGAGACCAGCCGGTAGCCCGCCCGCGTGATGAGCAGGGTGGGCTGCGGCTTCGGGTTCTCCTGGCTGGCCGAGGCAGCCGCCGCGGAGCTCAGCGCAGGAGGGACCACGTCGATCAGACGGAACTCGATGATGACCTGGAACGAGAAGATGAGGAAGATGACCAGGTTCATCATGATGTCGAGATAAGGCGTGAGGTTGAGGTCGGCGTCTGCCCCCTCTTCCTCCTCATCTCCATGCCGGCGGCGTGAGTAGCGCGACATGAACGCTCCCGATCAGCTCTGAGCCGCAGCCGGAGCAGGCGCCCCGGCCTCGCGACCGCCCGACTGCAGGCGACGCTTGGACAGGATGTTCTCGATGCGGACCGCGGCATGATCCAGGCCCTCGAGCACGTTGCGCGTGAGGACCGACACGATCATGTGGAAGAACACGCACACCATCGCGATCGAGAGGCCGAACGCGGTGTTGTTCATGGCGTGCGCGATACCCTGGGTCAGCAGCACCGACTTCTGCTCGGGGCTGGCGAAGCTGAGGGCGGCGAAGGCCTGGATGAGACCGAACACCGTACCGACCAGCCCGATCAGGGTGGCGAGGTTGGCGATGGCCCAGAGCATGCCGGACCGCTTCATGACGAGCGGCATGACCTCGAGCATCGCCTCTTCGATCGCCGCCGTGATGGCAGGACCGCCGAGGCGCGCGTTGATGAGCGCAGCCCGGATCACGCGCGGCAGCGCCGCACCTTCCAGCGAGCTGCACTGTTTGATGGCCTTGTCGAAGTTACCGGCGTTCACGAGCTTCTCGACCTCGGCCATGAACACCTTGGTGTTCACGCGAAGCCGAAAAAGGAACATGTAAAGCCGCTCACTGATGATGGCCAGGGCGAACACAGCAACCAGTACATTGATGTACATGAGGTTGCCGCCGTCGTGGAAGAACTTCGCTACGCTCTGCATCTACGGGTCTCCATGCGATCTACCGGACAGGCCTGCCAGAGGTGCGTGAGCGTCATACCATATCCAGAAGAGTCTCCATCGGTCCACCTCGTAAAGACGTCTTTACAATCGGCCGACATCGGAGCTACCGGCAATATCTCGATATTTTCCGATTCAGGATCCGGAGGTCCTGACAAGCGCGATGGAGCGCTGCCCGGTGGCGCGGGCCGGCGCGCGGGCCGGCGCGCGGGCAGCGCTCCACGGCGGGGCCTTGAAAAGTCCCGCGTCCAGGCGTAGGGATCAAGGAGGAGGATGGCGATGATCGTGCTCACGCTGCTCATCGGGATGGCGCCGGCCGCAGAGGTCGTGATCAGAAACGACACGTCCTTCTCGGACAGCTTCGACTCCAGCGACTACGTCGCCTGGCTGGACTATCCGGAGTGCGCCGTCGCGGTCTTCGACGGCGCGGACTACACGCTCCCCCTGACCATCGACATGGTGCGGATCTTCCTGGGCGGCTCCGACGAGAGCTTCGACGGGATCGACACCTTCGCCGAGGTCGGGCTGCAGATCCTCGAGGACGGCGCGGACCCGGCGGCCTCCACCCCCTTCGACTGGGGGCCGGAGGCCTTCTACGCCACCGTCTCGAGCACGCAGCTCAACGAGTTCTCGCTGGACGATCCGGACAACGGCCTCTACGCCCTGGACTGGGAGTCGGGTGACCTGGCCATCTGGGTGTGCCCCACCGACCCCTCCACCGGCGACGACTGGCCCCACGACAGCGAGACCAGCACGTCGGGGCTGGTCATCGACACGGACTCGCCTTCGGCGGGGAACTGGCTCTATTACTGCCCCGGATCGAGCTGCAGCCTCCTGTCCCTGCGCAGCGTGGGCGTCAGCGGCAGCTGGATCATCCGCGGCATCGCCAGCGAGGGCGAGGGCGAGGGCGAGGGCGAGGGCGAGGGCGAGGGCGAGGGCGAAGG
>CAZKWG010000871.1:0-3210 GCA_964556105.1 uncultured Enterobacterales bacterium
CCCAGGGCGCGGGGCGCCGGCTCGGGCGTAGGCTCGAGGATCTGGAGCATGTCCTTGCGGGGGTAGATCCGCTCGAGCAGCGGGGAGGTGATCCAGGTCGTGACGAGGGCCATGATCACCATCATCGTGAACAGGCGCGGCGAGAGGATGCCCAGGTCCAGGCCGACGTTGAGCACGATCAGCTCCATCAGGCCGCGGGTGTTCATCAGCACGCCGATCGCGCTCGCCTCCCGCCAGGAGAGCCCGACCAGCCGCGCGGCGAGCGCGCTCCCCCCGAACTTCCCCAGGCAGGCGACCCCGATGATCGCCCCGCAGACCAGCCAGTCCGAGACCTCGTCCAGCAGGCCGATCCGCGTGCGCAGGCCGCTGTAGGCGAAGAAGAGCGGCAGGAGCAGCAGCGTGACGAAGTCCTCGATCTTCTCGGTGATCGCCCGCGCCAGCCCTCCCCCGCGCGGCATGACCGCCCCGAGGAGGAAGCCGCCGAAGAGCGCGTGGATCCCGATCAGCTCGGTCGTCGTCGCCGAGAGGAGGACCAGCAGAAAGGTGAACGCGACCGTGCTGGCCGAGATGGCCTGGCCCTGGCGTGGCCCCAGGCGCTCGAGCAGCGGCCGCACGCCCCAGACGATCACCGCGATGAAGAGCAGCGCCAGCAGCGTGGTCTGGACGGCCCCTTGCAGGCCTTCGGCGCGCGCCACCGAGACGACGAAAGCCAGGATACACCAGGCCGTCACGTCGTCCACCGCCGCGCAGGAGAGGGTGATCGCCCCGATCCGCGTCCTCAGCACGCCGCGCTCGGCCAGGATGCGCGCCAGCACGGGGAAGGCGGTGATGCTCATCGCCGCGCCGAGGAAGAGCGCGAAGGGGAGAAAGGGCACGCCCTCTGGGGCGAGCGCGCCGTGCAGCGGCCAGGCGAGCAGCGCGCCCAGCGCGAAGGGCACGACGATGCTGCTCTGGCTGATCACCACCGACTGGTGCCCGCGCCCCTGAAGCAGCCGAGGGTCGAACTCCAACCCGACCAGGAACATGAAGAAGACCAGCCCCACCTGGCTGATCAGCGACAGGCTCGGCATCGTCGCCGCGGGGAAGAGCCAGGCGAGCGCGTCGGGCCAGAGCAACCCGAGCAGCGAGGGCCCCAGCACGATCCCGGCGATCACCTCGGCGATGACCGTAGGCTGCCCGAAGCGTCGGACCCCCCGCGAGAGGATCTGCCCGGTCAGGATGACCACGGCGATCTGGATCATCAACAGGGCGATGGGGGACAGACCGTCGTGCATGGGCGCCTCAGCGTTAAGCGGTCACTTAACACCCTCTGACGCAGGTCACAGATCGCGGACTGCCGAACGGAGAAGGGCCGGGCGGCGCTGTCGTTCAGCGACCACCCGGCCCTCTACCTGGCACCTTCCTTCCTGTTGACCCCATCTTGACGGCCCGCGCCGCTGCAAGGGGGGCAGGGGCGCTAACATCGAGGCATCGATCGGCGCGTCGCGTCGAGGAGGCGGCATGCCATGAACACGCAGGCTCTGCTCTCGCTCGTGCTCGCTCCCGGGCTGCTGGCCTGCGAGCCCGACCCCGCCGGACCTGGCAAAGCGACCGACACTGGCAGCCCCGGCGCCCCAGACACCGCCGAGGCCGACTCCGCCGAGCCCGACACCGACACCGCCCCCGAGACGGGCGAGGACGAAGCCCTGCACGAGACCTGGAGCGGCGAGCACAGCCTGTCCGAGGCCGACGCCGTCTGGACGGGCGAGCGGGATCTCGACGTCGCCGGCTACGCCGTGCGCTTCGCCGGGGACGTGGACGGGGACGGCCGCGACGACCTGCTGGTCGGCGCCCCTGGCGTGGACACGACGGTCGAGCTGGCCGGCGCCGCCTACCTGATCCTGCACGCCAGCCGCGACGGCGGCGGCAGCCTGGCCGAGGCTGACGCGAAGCTGGTGGGCGAGGGCCAGTACCACGCCGCCGGCCTGGCCGTGTCGCCCGCGGGTGACGTGGACGGCGACGGCTACGACGATCTGGCGATTGGCGCGCCCAGCATCTGGTCGCCCTACTACGACGTCACCGACCTGGAGGGCAGGGTCTACCTCGTCTCTGGCCTCGGCGCCGCCGGAACGCTCTCCCTGGCGACGGCCGAGATCACCTGGCACGGTGAGGAGGTAGACAGCTGCTTCGGCGCCACCCTGGCCAGCGGCGACGTAGACGGCGACGGGCTCAGCGACCTGGCCATCGGCGCGCCGGTCAGCCAGGCCAACGGCTACGACGCGGGCGGCGCCTGGCTGATGCTCGGCGCGCACATGGACCTTGGCGCCGAGGAGGCCGACTTCGTCATCCCGGGCCCCGAAGGCGAAGCATGCGCCGGCGGCGCGCTATCCTTGGATGGTGACATCGATGGAGATGGGCTGAAAGACCTCCTGGTCGGTGGCCACTGGAGCGGCCACTGGTGCGACGGCGGCGGCGCCTACCTCGCGCTGGCCGCCAGCCTGTCGGGGATGGCGGACCTGGGCGACGCCGACGCTCGCTGGACGGCGCCGCGCAACGACTACTCGGTCGGGCAGGCCCTGGTCTCGCCGGGCGACCTGGACGGGGACGGGCTCGACGACGTCGCGATCGCCGCGCCCTCTCAGGAGCTGTCGGGGAAGCGCTACGTCGGCGCGGTCTACCTGGTGCCCGGCGCTGTCGCGGTCGGCGAGGAGGAGCTGTACGACGTCGCCACGGCGATCTGGGTGGGCGAGCAGACCGAGGGATACTTCGGCTACTCCGTGGACAAAGCCGGCGATCTGGACCACGACGGCCGGGCGGACCTGCTGATCGGGGCCATCGGCGCCGAGGCCGACGCCGGGGCTGTCTACCTGGCGCTGGGCGCCGACGCCTCGGGCACCACCCGCGCCTCAGGGATGGACGCCAGCTTCGCCGGAGAGCCGGGCGACTACGCCGGCTACGCGGTCTCTGGCGGCGGCGACGCCAACGGCGACGGCGAGCCGGATCTGCTGGTCGGCTCCCTGGGCGCCACCAGCGCCGGGATCACCCGGCTGCTCCTCTCGCCGCCATGAGGGGCCAGACCGAAGAACAGGAGGAAGATCGGTCATGATCACACCATTCGGCGCGCTTCTGATCGTCCTGGCCGCCTGCAGGCCCGCGGCTCACGAAGACGAGCCCCCGGACCCCTCCCTCGGCGCCGAGGGCGAGGGCGAAGGCGAGGGCGAGGGCGAGGGC
>CAZKWG010000872.1:0-3199 GCA_964556105.1 uncultured Enterobacterales bacterium
GATATCGAGCAGGTCGCGTTCGACCCGACCGACAGCGTCTTCCAGGCGGTGCTTGCGCCGCTCGTTGGCGCCCCGCCCTTCATCCCGTACGACTTCGGGTCGAGCGAGCCGGGTTACGACGCCAACGAGGGAGACCTCCCCGCCCTGGCCGAGATCCCGGGCCGCCAGCAGGAGGCGCTGGAGCGCGCGCTCGGCGCGTGGCGGGCGCTGCAGGAGACCCCCTTCGCCGCCCTGGCCACGCGCGGGCTGGCCGAGACCGTGGAGCACGTCCGCGGCCCCGCCCTGGGCGCGGGCGGCGCGATGAGCGTGCGCTGGCTGGACGATCGGACCCTGCTCGTCGGGCGAGACGATGGACGGCTAGATAAGCTAGTCAAAGACGGCGAGCTCCTGGTCTCTCTCCGCCTGGACAGCGCCGTCAGCGCGATCGCGCTCGACCCCAACGCTCCCGCGCG
Organism: uncultured Enterobacterales bacterium; assembly: GCA_964556105.1. GTDB lineage: Bacteria > Myxococcota_A > UBA796 > UBA796 > CAZKWG01 > CAZKWG01. The sequence continues at coordinate 453 of CAZKWG010000872.1, forward strand.
CGCGCTGCTCGGGACGCTCGACGGGAGCGTGCTGTGGTGGGACGTCGCCGCGCACCGCCCCCTGGGGGAGCCGCGGCTGGCCCACGCGAGGAGCACCTCGAAGAGCTGCCTGTTGGCCTGGACGGAGCAGCGCGCGCCTGGGGTGCGCGCGGCGGAGATCGCGGCGACCGGCGTGGGCCTCGCGCTCGGCGCCGAGGGCGGCGTGAGCCTCTGGGATCCCGGCGCAGAGACCCCACGCCGCCTGCCGGTCACGGGCGCCATGGCGGCGCGCTTCTCGCCGGACGGGGGGCGGGTGGCGGTCGCGACGAACGCCGGGACGCTCCAGCTCTTCGACGCGGCGTCGGGAGCGCTGCTGGAGACCCGCGGCCCCTGGCCCGGCGCCCAGGCCGACCCCTACGAGTGTGAGCAGGTCCAGGAGCATCCCGACGCGCTCACGGACCTGGCGGCGAGCTCGGACGGGAGGCTGGCGGCCGTCGGACGCCACGGGATCTTCGTGATCACCGGCTGGGACGCCGATTCCCCTACCCTCACCCCGCGCGACACCGGCCTGGCCTTCTGGAAGGTGGCCATCTCCCCCGACGCAGGCACGCTGGCCACGGCCGACGAGCGCGGCACGGTCGCCGTCTGGGACGCCCGGACCGGCGCGCTGCGCACGCGCCACGGCGAGCCCGGCGAAGGAGGGGCGCTGGCGCTGCGCTTCTCGCCGGACGGCCGGCTGCTGGTGTCGTCCGGCCACGACGACCGGGTCTGGCTGTGGGACGTGGGCAGCGGCGATCTGCTCTGGCATGCCTCGGGGCTCGCCGGGGGCACGAGGAGCGGAGACTTCTCGGCGAGCAGCCTGGACCTCGCCATGGTCGGCGAGGCGGGCCTCTTCCGCTACGGCACCACCCGCAGCGTCGCGCTGGACGCCTGGCGCAGCCCCGACCGCGGGCGCCCCAGCTCGCTCTCGGTGTCTCCCCGGGGCGAGGTGGCCCTGGCCTGGACCGACGGCCCCCCCGAGATCCTCCTCCCTGGCGGAGGGCGCGCCGCGGATCAGCCTCTCCCGGACGGCGTGATCGACACGGTCGCGTTCTCCCCCGACGGCGGCGCCCTGGCCTGGAGCAGCGCCGAGGGCACCCGCCTCTCTGCGCGGGGCGGCCCCATCGGCGAGCGCTTCCCCGGGCGGGCCGTCTACTGGTCGAGCCCCTGGTCCTCGGACGGGCAGCGGCTCGCGCTCTTCGACCAGGGAGACGCCGTGCTGGTCGGGCCCGAGGGGGCGCCGATCGCCCGCGCGCCGGGCCCCTTCTGGCCTGGGATGCGCCTCTCGCCGGACGGGGCGCGGGTGCTGGCGGTGGCGAGGTCGGGGCCCGTGGTGGTCCTCGACGCGGCGACGGGCGCCGAGCTGTACCGGCGCTGCCGGCTCGGGACGGATCGAACCATGGCCCTCGCCTGGCGCCGGGACGGTCGCCGCTTCGCCGCGGCGAGCACGTCCGACTGGCTCTGCCTGGGCGGCCCCGATGAGGAGGACACCGTCGAGACCCCGCTCGAGGGCGCCAGCCGCTTCGTCACCTGGGCAGGAGACCGGGTCTGGGGCTTCGACAACGGCGACCGCTTGATGTCCTGGGACGGCGAGGGCCGGCTCCTGCAGACCCTGGTGGGGCACGCCGGACAGGTCCGGGGCGCCGATCGTTCGCCCGATGAGCGACGTCTGGTCAGCAGCTCCGCGGACGGGGACGTGCGGCTGTGGTCTACGCAGGGCGAGGTCCTGGCCAGCTGGCAGGCTCACCAGGACGTGGCCCGTCACGTCGCCTTCTCCGCGGACGGGGCCTCGCTGTACAGCGCGGGCGACGACGGGCTCGTGCTGCGCCTCCCAGGTTCGGCCGAGGCGCTCGCGGCGCTGGCCTGCCAGTGGCTGGCGCAGGGCGACGCCGCACCCGAGATCTGCACGAAAGCGGCAAGTCTTTCGAGCCGACGATGATCGGTGTCGGATCGGGTCCGGGCCGGTGTAGGCTGGGCGCGTGCCCAAGGTGCCCAGCGCCACCACCCAGACCTGGTCTCCGTTCACCGAAGACGTCGGGGACTCGCGCGACGACGTCGTCCAGGCCGCCTCCCCCGCGGTTCCCGAGGGAGAACGCTATGAAGATCGCGGGCTCCTCGGAAGGGGCGGGATGGGCGAGGTGCGCCTCACCCACGACAGCCGGCTCGAGCGCGACCTGGCCCTCAAGGCCTCGCAGCTGCCCACCACCGCCGCCAGCGCCAGCCTGCTGGCCGAGGCGCGCACGACGGCCAGGCTGGAGCACCCGAGCATCGTCCCTGTCTACGACGCGGGGAAGCTGGAGGACGGGCGCCCCTACTACACCATGCCGGTGCTGCGCGGGCGATCGCTCGCCCAACGCATCCACGAGGCGCCGGACCTGAGCGCCCGGCTGCGGCTGTTGCGGCACTTTCAAGACGCCTGCGAGGCCACCGCCTACGCCCACGATCAGGGCCTCGCGCACCGCGACCTCAAGCCGGCCAACATCATGGTCGGCGAATTCGGCGAGACGCGCGTGGTGGACTGGGGGCTGGCCTGCCCCATCGTCGTGAACGCCACCGCGGCGGAGCACCGGAAGACAGGGCTGGCGGGCACGCCGGCCTACATGAGCCCAGAGCAGGCGCGGGGCGCCCCGGTCACGCCCCTCTTCGACGTGTTCAGCCTGGGGGCCACCCTGCACGAGCTGCTCACGGCGCAGGCGCCGCGCGCCGAGGGGGCCCTGCATGCGCCGATC
>CAZKWG010000873.1:0-3197 GCA_964556105.1 uncultured Enterobacterales bacterium
ACCCCGACGATCCCGCCACGGCGGCGCGCGCGCTGGACGGCGCGCTGATTCGGGTCTTGGAGACACGATAGGTCAGCGCCGTTCGCTTTCTGGTTGAATCGTGTCCGGGTCAGCGGCGGACCTCGCCAGAGGTGGTCTTAGGTAGACTGTGTGGGCCGCCCCGAGGAGCGCGTGGCCCATGGTGGATGTCTTCGGCTTCGACAGCTACCGAGACGTGCTGAACGAGCACTTTCGGCTCGCGAAGCAGAAGACCCGCAAGAAGGGCGTCGTGGCCTTCGCCGCCCTCGTAGGCTGCACGCCGGGTCATGTACGAAACATCAGCGTGGGGCGCCGCAAGATGCCGCCCGAGCTGATCGCGGGCTTCTGCCGCGCCCTCGGCCTGACGGGCGCTGCGGCGGATTACTTCTCGGACCTCGTCGTCGCCATCCACGGCGAGAGCGCGCGGGATCGTGAAGAGGCCACACGCCGGGTAGAGGACGCGCGCGCGCAGCATGGCCAGCCGCGTGCGCTGGACCAGCGCGGACGCGGGCGTCCGAAGAGCTCCCCGCTGTCCAGGCGCTGGTCGACGAGGCCCTCGCCCTCGCGGCCCGGCGCACGGAGCCGCTCGCGGCGCGCGCCCACACGAAGCGCGTCCTGAGCCAGCGGCAGGTCGCGCAGATCGTGCTGACCTTCTGGCCGCTCAGTCGATCGTTCTGAGGACGCTCACTCCGCGGCTTCGCCGCCGCCGGACTCGCCGCCGCCGTCGCCGCCGCCATCGCCGCCAGCAGGGGCCTCGCCGCCAGCGCCGCCCTCACGCGGGCCCCGCCGCCGCCGCCGACGCCGGCGCTTGCGCTCCGCGTCGTCCCCACCGGTGTCCAGACGCGCGCCCTCCTCCTCCGGGCGCGGGGGGCGCTCGGTCCGCTCGGGGCGCTCGGTCCGCTCGGGGCGGGGCGCGCGCTCGGGGCGCTCCTGGCGCTCGATCCGCTCCTGGCGCTCGACCTCGGAGCCCTCCGGACGCTCCGGGCGATCGCTGCGCTCGACCGGGCGATCGCTGCGCTCCGCCGGGCGATCACGACGATCCCCGTCCCGACCGCCGTCCCGGCTCGACCGACGCTCGCCGTCCCGGCCGCCGTCCCGGCTCGACCGACGCTCGCCGTCCCGGCCGCCGTCCCGGCCACCACGACGGTCCCCGTCCCGGCCGCCGCTGCGGCCGCCGCTGGGACGCGCCCCGCGACCGCCTTCCCGACGCTCGCCGCGATCCTCGCCGCCGCTGGGCTCGGCGCCGTCGTCATCGGCGATGGCCTTGCGCATCCGATCCCAGAGGAAGAAGGCGCGGACCGCGGCGGCCAGCAGCAGCTCTCCGTCCGGCCGGTCGCGCAGCGCCCGCACGGTGCCCAGATAGCCCTCGAAGGCCATCTGGCCCATCGCCCGCTGGATGGTCTTGACCTGGCGCTCGACGCGCAGGCGATCGGCCTCCTGCTGGCTGGGCAGCGGCTTGACCAGGAAGTTGATCTGGTACTGCCGGGTCAGCGTGTTGCGCGTGTTCATGTCCGCGCCGCCGGCCAGGCTGATGGCCGTGCCGGTCTTGCCGATGCGGCCGGTGCGGCCGGTGCGGTGCAGGTAGATCGCCGGGTCTTCCGGCAACGAGTAGTTGATGACGTGGCTCAGGTCGCTGATGTCGATGCCGCGCGCGGCGACGTCGGTGGCGACCAGGAACTGGATCTCGCCGCGCTTGACGGCGGCCATCACCTTCTCGCGCTTGTTCTGCGGCAGCTCGCCGCTGATCAGCTCGGCGTCCAGGCCCTGGCGCGAGAGGAAGGCCTGCACCGTGGCCGTGTCCTCGCGCGTGTTGCAGAAGATGATCGCGCTCTTGGGCTGCTCCTGCTCCAGCAGGGCGAGCAGGGCGCGCGCCTTGTGGAAGTCGGGGCTGGTCTCGTAGAGGATGTGGGTGATGCCCTCGACCTTGTCGGCGTCGGTCGAGATCATCAGGTCTTCCGGGTCCTTCATGTAGGAGCGGATGATGCCCTTGACCCGGTCGTCCACGGTGGCGCTGAAGAGGAACATCTGACGCGTCGTCGGCGTATGATCGAGGATCTTCTTGACGTCCTCGTAGAAGCCCATCGACAGCATCTCGTCGGCCTCATCCAGGCAGACCATCTGGATGGTGTTGGTCTTCAGGTTGCCGCGCCGCATGTGGTCCAGGACGCGCCCGGGCGTGCCGACGACGATCTCCGCGCCGCCGCGCAGCGCGTCCTCCTGAGGCCCGAAGCCCACGCCACCGTAGATGGCCGTGACCTGGATGTCCTTGTACTTCGCGATGGCGGCGCACTCGGTGGCGACCTGCAAGGCCAGCTCGCGGGTCGGGGCGAGCACGATGGCGCGCAGCTCCCGGGTCGCGCTCGGGATGCGCTCGATCATCGGGATGCTGAAGGCGGCCGTCTTGCCCGTGCCCGTCTTCGAGCGGACGAGCATGTCCTTGCCGGCGAGGCCGGGCTCGATGGCCTGGGCCTGCACGCGGGTGGGCTTCTTGTAGCCGAGCTCGGCGAGGCCCTGGAGCAGCTCGGGAGAGAGGGGGAAGTCGGAGAAGTCGCGATCGGAGGTGTAGGCGTCGGTCAGCGTGCGGCCGACCATCGCGCCAGACTCCGTCGCCTCGTCCTCGGCCACCTCGTCCACGACGGGCTCGTCCTCGGTAGGCTCGTCTTCCGTCGCTTCGCCCGCGGCCTCACCCTCATGGTCGCTCGTCTGGTCGTCCGTCGGCTCCTGGGAGGCCAGCGATTCAGCAAGGGGATCGGTTTCTTTCACGGGCACTCCAGGCAGACGGTATCGAAGAGGAACACGAGCCTGCCCCTTATCCCGCGCAGCCTCTCAGGGCACGCGCACGGACAGGACGTGTCAGCCTGACAGAAAGTGTCACCACGGCGCGACAGGGCTCGGACGGAATCAAGCGCGATTTGCTGGACGGGACGGAGGCGGAATCGCCGGGACAGGAGGAAGCGCCTACGTTGACGCGGAGTGACCAATGTCGTCAGTTCGGAGAAACGCTCCCGAACAGATGTTCCGGCTCGACGACGCCACGACGTCGCGCAAAAAGCTAAATTTTAGCTGTTTTCTCGGCGAACGACCTGCACACATGAACTCACTTGAGCGAGACTGGCACGCCGCTTGCAATGACCCTGACCGAGGCCGAGAAGCCGGCCCAGACAAACACCCCTGGAGGC
>CAZKWG010000874.1:0-3193 GCA_964556105.1 uncultured Enterobacterales bacterium
GGCGTTCACCGCCTGAACGGGGCGCCCGTCGCGATCAAGGTGCTGACCGGTCAGGGCGCCCGCACCCCCAGCTTCAGGGCGGCCTTCCGCAATGAGGCGCGCGCCGCCGCGGGTCTGGACCACCCCAACATCCTGCGCGTTTATGATCACGGCGAAATTCCACCGGAGGTGGAGCGCCAGACCGATGGTGGGTTGCGGGCGGGGGATCCCTACCTCGTGATGGAGCTGGCGACCGGCGGCTCGCTCGGGCGCCTGTGCGGGCGCGTGGACTGGCTGACCACCCGAGGCGTCCTGCTCGGCATCCTGGACGCGCTGGCCCACGCCCACGCGCGCGGCGTGATCCACCGTGACTTGAAGCCGGACAACGTGCTGCTGGTCCAGGGCGGCCAGGCCCCGACGCCCTGGTTCGACGACGACGCGCTCTTCGGCACGTCCCTCTCCTCCCGCGAGTCGCAGGGGATGGAGATCAAGCTCTCCGACTTCGGGCTCTCCGTCGCGATGGAGCTCGGCGAGACGCTGGAGGAGCGTCAGGGCGCGGCCGGCACCCCCGCCTACATGTCGCCCGAGCAGGTCGAGGGGCGCTGGCGCGATCATGGCCCCTGGACCGACCTCTACGGGCTCGGCTGCCTGGCCTGGGCGCTGGTCACGGGCAACGCGCCCTACGCCGGCCTGCCGGTCATGGAGCAGGTCGAGGCCCACCGCCGCAAGCCGCTCCCCGACCTCGAGCCGGCCGCCGGGTGCGACGTTCCCCGTGGCTTCGACGACTGGATCCGGAAGATGCTGGCCAAGGATCCGTCGGAGCGCTTCCGCTGGGCCGCCGACGCCTCCTGGGCGCTCTCCAACCTGGTGGGCGTCGAGGAGCGCCACACCGACGCCTTCCCTTTCCTCATCGATCTGCCGCCCATCGAGCCGCGCGCCGGCGCCACCGTTCATCTCTCCGAGGTCTCGCTCGCCCGCGTCACCTGGGCCGAGCTGGAGGGCGACACCGATGACGCCGAGTCGGATCGCGGCACGGAGCTGCCACGAACGGCGATGTGGAGCGCCTCGCGCACGAGCGCTCCGCCGTTTCCCGAGAGCTGGCGCGCCGGCTCCAACGCCGCGAGCCCACGCCTGAGAGGCGCTGGGCTGGGCCTCTTCCAGATGCGCACGCCGCCGATCGTGGGCCGCGAGGCCGAGCGCGATCAGCTCTGGTCGGCGCTGGCCGACGTCCACCGCAGCGGCGCGCCGCGGGTCGTCCTGCTGGAAGGGGCGATGGGCATCGGCAAGAGCCGCCTGGCGCGCTGGCTCTGTGAGCAGGCCTACGAGGTGGGCGCCGCGCAGACGTTCAGGGCGTCCTTCGCCCCGGATCAGAGCAGCGGGCTCGAGGTCCTGGTCGAGCGCGCCGTGCGCCTGCGTGGCCTCTCGCGCCCCGAGGCGCAGCTCCGCCTCGACGCGCTCCTCCGGGCGCAGGGGGAGCTCGCCCCTGACGAGGCCGCGACCCTGACCGAGCTGGTCATGCCCGCCACCGCCGCCGATCGCGCCGCGGGCGCCCGCGGGGTCCACTTCGAAGGTCCCCGGGAGCGCGTGGCGTTGGTGCAACGCTTCCTGATGCGCTTCGGCGCCGAGCGCCCGGTGATCGTCTGGCTGGACGACGCCCACAACAGCCGGGACGCCCTGCTGCTCGCTCGGCAGGCGATCGCCGAGGGCGCAGAGGCGGCGCCGCTGCTGCTCCTGCTGACCATTCAGCCCGACGCGCCGGCCTCGCGGGACGACTCCCTGGCGTTGCTGGCGGAGCTCGAGCGCTCCAGCGCCGTCCTACGCGTTCGCCTGGGCCCGCTGGATCCCGATCAGCACGCCCACCTGATTCGGGAGCTGCTCGGCCTGGAGGGCGAGCTCCTCTCCACCGTGGTCGAGCGGACGGCCGGCAATCCGCTCTTCGCCGTGCAGCTCCTCCGCGCCTGGGCGGACCGCGGCTGGCTCGCCCCAGGTCGCAGCGGCTTCCGCCTGCGCTCCGGCGCGCGCCCGGACCTCCCGGACTCGCTGTACAAGCTGGGGGAGAGCCGACTTCAGACCATCCTGGAGGGGAGAACCTCCGAAGAGGGCGTCGCGCTCGAGCTGGCGGCGGTCCTCGGTCACGAGGTGGACGGCGCGGAGTGGAGCGAGGTGGTCGAGTCCACCGGCTCGACCATCCCTTCGGACCTCATGGATCGCCTGATCCGCGAGGGCCTGGCCGAGCCGCTCGAGTCCGACACGATGGGCGGCTTTCGTTTCGTCCAGGGCGTGTTCCGCGAGAGCCTGCTGCGCCGCGCCGCCGAGTCCGGGCGTCTGCTCGAGCACCACCGGGTCTGCGCCGAGGTGCTCGCCGCGCGCACCGATCCGGGAGGTCCCCAGATCGAGCGTGGCCTTCGCGCCATGCGGCTGGGCCGACACCTTCGCGCCGCCGGCCGCCCTCGCGAGGCGGTGGAGCCGCTGCTCAACGGGGTGCGCGGGCGCCTGGTCGGCGGAGACCTCGGCCACGCGGCGCTGCTCTTGCGGGAGTGGGAGGCCGCGGCCACCGAGGCGGCGCTGTCGCCCAGCGACGCCCGCTGGGGGGAGGGCTGGTATCTGCTCGGAGAGGTCGCCATTCGCGAGGGGCGCGCCGACGACGGGATCGGCTGGATGCAGCACGTCGTGGACGCCGGTCGCGCGCACGGCTGGAAGGAGCTCCTCGCGCGCGCGCTGGTCGGCGTCGCCTGGGCGGGCCTCGATCTCGGCCAGCTCGAGCGCTCCGATCGTTACCTCGCGGAGGCGGCGAAGCGCGTCGCCACGCTGGACAACCCGAAGCTGCACGCGGAGTGCCTGCGCTTTCAGGCCCGGCTGCTGCTCTGGCGCGGCGAGCGCGACGAGGCCATGCAGGTCGCGCGGCGCGCCTTGAGCATCTATCAGGCCGAGGACGATCACCTCGGGGCGGGCCATGTCTACGCCGTGCTCGCGGACTGCGCGAACTGGGCCGGCGAGCTGGACCTCAGCATGAGCTACTCCGCGCGGGCCATGTCCGAGTACGAGGCCGTCGGCTACCGCTGGGGCATGGCCTTCTGCGCGAACACCCTCGGCGAGAGCGCCCGCGCCCAGGGGCGGCTGGACGAGGCGATGGCCCACTATCGGTCCGCCATGGCGCTCTACCGCGCCATCGGCGCCGGCCCGGCCATCGTGCCCTACGTCAACATGGGCCTCA
>CAZKWG010000875.1:0-3192 GCA_964556105.1 uncultured Enterobacterales bacterium
AGCCGAGACACCGCCGACGTCCCCGCGTTCAGCGCCACGGTCGCGCCCGCGGGCAGCCCCTCCAGGAGCCCCACGGCGGTGAACGGGTTCACGCACAGCATCGCCGCCTGCTCCACGTCCACCCCGTCCGGCAGGGGCAGCACCTCGTCGTCGCCCAAGGCCAGCGCCTCGGACCACGTGCCTCCGCGGGGAATGGCCACCAGCGTCCCCGGCCGCAACCGGCTCGCCGGCCCGGCCTCCACCACCCGTCCCGCTCCCTCGATGCCGACCGGCGACGGCAGCTCCGGGGTGAACACGTGGCGGCCGGTCAGCAGGAGCAGGTCGGCGGGGTTGATGGGGCGGGCCTGGACCGCGACCACCACCCCTGCCGTGGGACAGGCGGGCATGGGCACGTCGTACACCGCGACGGCGTCGGCTGGGTCGGCGGCGGGACCGGTGTAGAACACGCGACGCATGGGCGCTCCGAAGGAGGGATGGATCTTATTGCCGCAGGACCGCGAACGCGCCCAGCGCCGCGGGACGGCCGGTCTCGACACACATATCCGTCACCCGCTCGCCAAAGTACAGCGCGTCGCCGTCGACCGACACGATGTCGTACTCCTCTGGACACTCCGCCACCGGATGGGCCACCCCGATGCAGCCGGTGCCCGTCACGTCCTGGGCCACCCCCACCTCCCAGGCGCCGCTGGCGCAGCCGGAGCTCTCGAACACCGCGGCCATGTCCTCCGTGAGCGCGGTCCACTGGTTGGAGGCGAAGCCGAAGTCGCCCTCGGTCGCCCCGGCCACCGTCGAGGCGCCGCCCAGGGTGTACGGACCCTCGATCTCGGCGCGGAACAGGCCGAAGGTGCAGTCGGCGTCGCCGAAGATGGTGACCTCGAGCGCCCAGCGCGACTCGGTCAGGGAGAAGGCCCGGGTGAGGTAGTTGGTGCCGCCGTTGCCGTCAGCGTAGGCCTCGCAGGTGGTGGACGCCCAGTCGCCGACGAGGTCGGCGGGAGACAGCGCGGCGGGGCCGGTGTCGGCTGCGCCGGTGTCGTCGGCCTTGGTGTCGGTCGACGGGGTGCAGGCGACGAGCAGGATGGACACGAGCGGAAGCACGTAAGACATGAGGTTCTCCCAGGGTCGGGAGGTTCGTGGCCGACCCAGCATCAAGATACGGCGTCGCCAGGATATGAGGAAGTCGAATACGATTCATACGAACCATGAGTGATTTCGATGGGAGGGCGCGCATGCGGCTGGACGAGGTGGCGCGGCTGGATCTGAACCGGCTGGTGGTGCTGGCGGTGGTGCTCGAGGAGGGCGGCGTGTCCCGGGCCGCGCGGCGACTGGGGCGCACCCAGTCAGCGGTCAGCCACACCCTGGCCGAGCTGCGCCGAGAGCTCGACGACGAGCTGGTGGTGCGGGTCGGCGCGCGCCTCGTGCCCACGCCCTTCGCCGAGGCGCTGCAGGACCCGCTGCGCGCGACGCTGCAAGAGCTCGGCGGCCTCACCCGCCGCGCGACCTTCGACCCGGCCACGGCGCGCCGCACCTTTCGGGTGGGGTGGAGCGACTACCTGCAGCTCATCCTCGGCGGCACCTGGATTCCGGCGGTGCGCGCTGCCGCCCCCGACGTGGACCTCGAGACCCTGGGCCCCACCCCTCCAGGGCCGGCGCCGCAGCTCGCCAACGGGCGGCTCGACCTCGCGTTCGACGTTGGCCTGGCCGAGCCGGGGGAGCTGCGCGGCCGCCTGTTGTTCGAGGACGAGCTGGTCACCTTCGCCGGTGACCGGGTCCCCGGCGCCGACGCGCCGCTCAGCCTGGAGGCCTTCACCGCCGCGCCCCACCTGCTGGTCGCACCCCAGGGCGTGCCTGGCGGGCCGGTCGACCGAGCGCTGGGCACGCTGGGACTGCGCCGCCGCGTGGCCGTGCGGGTCGCCCACTTCCTGGGGGTGCTGGAGCAGATCCGTCCTTCGGACCTGGTGACGACGCTCCCTCGTCGCCTCCTGCGAGCGCTCGGCGCCCCGCCCGAGCGGCTGTTCCCAACGCCGGTGGCGCTGCCCCCGCTCCGCGTCCGCGTGGTGTGGCACCCCCGAGCGCACGCTGACCCGGGCGTAGCGTGGCTACGCCAGTCTCTGGTCGAGGCGGCGGCACGGGTGGGCTGAACGCGCGGGCTGGCCCGACGGATCAGATCAGGTGGAGCCGCGATCAGGGATGATCCGGTACCAGGTACATAATATTGGGCATCAGGTGCCAGGTATCTCCCTGCATCAGGTGCCAGGTATCTTGATCATTGATCAGGTGCCAGGTATCTTGATCATTGATCAGGTACCAGGTATCTTGATCAGGTGCCAGGTATCTTGCTCTGATCGCACGTGGGGACTACGTACATCTCCTGGTCGGCTTCCCTCCGCCTTGTCACGTCGAGAGGCTCGCCAACCAGCCACCCAATACTGCTTCACGTCGCCAGGCTGCTGGGCTCGCTTGCGATGTGCGATGGTGAGTCGGGAGAGCGGCTGCGGTCATGATCAAGATACCTGGCACCTGATCAATGATCAAGATACCTGGCACCTACTCCGAGCAGGCTCAGAGCCTCAGGCGATGAGCTCCAGCCTCGGGCCGACGGGGAGCGGTCGAGGCAGCGCCTACCGCATCGCCAGCCCCCTCACCCACGCCCGCGCAGCCTCGACCACCGCCGCGGGCGCCTCCCACGGCAGCATATGGCCCGCCCCCGGCACAACGACGCGCGTCGCCCCCAGCGCCTCGGCGAAGGCGGGCTGGTGTCTCGCCGGCGTGAGCGGGTCGTCGTCGCCGTGCACCACCAGCGCCGGCACCGCCAGGGGTCCGAGCCGCGCGCGCACGTCGAAGGCATCACAGGCGCGCCAGTCCGCCGCCGCCGTGGCGGGTGGCGTGGACGCGGATGCGACCGCGTAGGCCTCCACCACCGCGGCCGGCGTGGCCGATCCGAAGGCAGCGTCCAGCCGAAAGGGCGCCTCCGCGGTGGCCGCGTCGACCGCCTCGAGGATCGGGGGAGCCACCCGCAGCCGCGCCGCGGAGGACACGAGGACGATCCCACCGAGCGCCTCGGGGTGGTCGAGCGCGGCCTGCAGCGCCACCGCGCCGCCCAGCGAGTGCCCGACGAGCACCGGCCGCCGCAGCTCCCGCCGCGCCAGCTCGGCGACGAGCTGCGTCACCAGGAACTGCCGCGCCTCGGCCGTC
>CAZKWG010000876.1:0-3191 GCA_964556105.1 uncultured Enterobacterales bacterium
GCCGCCCGCCGCTCCGGGTCCACGGGCTCCAGCAGGCCCGTCGCGTTCGCCAGCCCGAGGCCCGCCCGCCCCAGCTCCAGCGGGAGCAGCGCCACCAGCAGGTAGAAGATGAGCCCGAGCCAGGTGAAGCCGAGGAAGGCCGCCGGCGTCGCGAAGATCGGCGGCGCGAAGCGGCCGGCCATGAAGGCGACGAGCAGCATCACCGCGAGGCCGATGATCAGCAGGCTCCCCAGCGTGCCCCAGGGCTCGGGCCAGCCCGGATCGCGCACGAGGCGCGCCCAGAGGAAGCGGTGGATGGCGCCCGTCAGCGTGGTGACGACGAGCAGGAAGAGGAGCGCGCGCAGGGGGGACATAGGGGAGTGACTAACCACGCCAGCGGCGCTGTCGACCGTCAGCGGACGCTGTGGACCAGGGTGGCCTGACCGCGGCCCTTCAGGCGGAAGGTGCCGGCGGGGTGCGTGCGCCCGCGCAGCGCGTCTGGGAGCTCGGTGCGGACGACCTCGGAGATGAGGATGGTCGTGTCGAGCTCGCGGTTCAGCGCCTCCAGGCGCGCCGCGATGTTGACCGTGTCGCCGACGACGCCGTACTTCATGTGCGTGCGGCTGCCCAGGTTGCCGGCGACCACGGGGCCCGTGTGGACGCCGATGCCCGTGCGGATCGAGCTGACGCCCACGGAGACCCAGCGGCGCGCCCGCCCGCTCTGCTCCCACTCCTGGTTGAGGCGCTCGAGGCGCTCCACCATCGCCAGGGCGCACTCCACCGCGCGGCGCGGGTGCTCGGGAAGGTCGATGGGCGCGCCGAAGACGACCAGGATGCCGTCTCCCACGTACTCCAACACCTCGCCCTGGTTCGCCTCGATCACCTCCTGCAAGGCGCTGAAGTAGGCGTTGAGCAGCTCGACCACCTCCACCGGACGGAGCTGCTCGGTCAGCGTCGAGTAGGAGCGGATGTCGGCGAAGAGGATCGTGACGTCACGCTCCTCGCCGCCGAGGCGGGCCACCTCGCCCGACGCCATCAGCTTCTGCACCAGACCGGCCGGCGCGTAGCGGGCGAAGGACTGCAGCGCCGCCTGCATTGAGGCCAGCGCCTCGGTCATGAGCTGCACCTCGCGCACGCGCGAGCTGACGGAGAAGTCGTTGTCGAAGCGCAGGGTGCGAATCCGCGCGACCTTGCGCGCCAGCGCCTCCATCGGCCGGGAGATCTCGCGCGAGACCAGCCCGCTCAGGGCCACGCCCAGCCCCAGGATGACGAAGGAGATCAGGATGGCGTTGCGACGCGTCTCCTGCGAGCGCCCGAGGAAGTCGTCGGTAGCCGCGAGCATCACCAGCGTCAGCCCCACGCCCTGAGGCTCCGGCAGGTCCTTGAAGCGGACGATCAGCTCCCGGTCGTCCTCGTCCAGGCTCACCAGCTCGGGCCCGCCGGAACGAAAGGAGCGCAGCGCGTCGGAGAGGCCGCTGACGCCGAGCCCGTCCACCTCCGGCAGGCTGTCCCCCTGGGTCGCGGCGAAGATGCTCTGGTTCGGGTGGGCGACGATCCGGTCCCTGGGCCCCACCATGAAGGTGAGCCCGGAGCCGCCCAGTCGCTGGTCCTGCAGGAATTCGGAGAGCGCCCCGAGCGTGATGTCCGCGCCGACCACGCCGCGCAGCTCGCCCGAGGGCGCGCGGAGGGCCTGGGCCGCCGTGAGCCCGGGGGCGCCGGTGGTGCTGAAGCGGTAGGGGTCCGTCCAGACGGGCCCCTCGGTCGCGATGGCCGAGCGGTACCAGGGGCGTGCGCGCGGGTCGTAGTCCCAGATCTGCGCGCTCAGCTGCTTGCCGGTCAGGACGGGCGGGCCGGGCAGGAGGCGGTAGAAAGACTCCCGGGCGCCTCCCTCCATCGGGATCACCCGCCGCAGGACGAGCTTGTCACGAGGGACGCGCTCCTCGGGATAGCCGCGGCGAACCTGCAGGAGGCCGCCGCGCGCGTCGGCCACGAAGGCGCTGTCCAGCTGCGGATCGACCGTGATCAGGCTGGCCATCAAGGAGACGCGCTCCTCACGATCCAGCCCCACGGCCGGGTCGGCCAGCGCGTCGGCCAGCACCGCCGTCGTGTGCTGCGCCGGCGCCAGGAAGCCCACCGTGCGCTGAATGACCAGCTCGCCCGCCTCGGCGATGAGCCGCTCGGCCATGGCGATGGTCGAGCCGCGGTGCCGCACGTCCGTGTACCCGACGATGGCCAGCGCGGTGCCTCCGATGAGCGCGCAGAGGGCGATCATCACGCGCGTCTTCAGTCGGAGCGTCAGCGGTGGGGGTGACAAGCGCAGCAGCCTTTGGCCCTCCCTATCCGGCCAGCGCGCGCCGCGGGCGACGCCCACGCAAAGGAGAATACTAGACGATCTCGTTTATCTCCTGGATCTCCAGATCGGCGATCACGCCGAGGTAGGCGAGGAGGATCTCTCGCACCGTGGCGACGGGGAGGATCACGCGCCGGTGGTGGAGCTGCTCGGTGACGGCCTGCACCAGCGCCAACCCCTGGGGCGCGGCCGGCCCGCTCACCAGCATTCGCGCGACCTGTACCGCTGCCTTGACCACGACGGGGTTCAGCTCATGGCCGCGCTCTTCGAGCTTGGAGAGGGTCTCCCAGACCAGGGTGTCCAGCCCCATCCACCGCCGATCTCCTGTCCGGAACGAGGGCTCCGTGGCGCCGACGATCCCTGGGATGCGGTGTGGGGGCATGGGGGCCTCCTCTGATCTCCTTATAGCGCCATCTGCATCCACAGGCGCACGGTGTCGTTCTGGATGCTGCTCCCGCCCATCTCCAGGCGCAGGACATAGCCGCCGCCCAGGCGCACATGATCGTCGAGCCCGTGCCAGGTCACGCCGACCTCGGTGTTCGCCACGTCGCCGTTGTCGCTCGTGCCGAGCTGGTCGTCGAACATGGAGAAGCGGGCGGCCGGCTCCCAGGACTTCACGGAGTAGCCGACCTGAGCCATGACGCCGAGACGCTTCGTCTCGTCCAGCACGTCCGGGGTCGCGACGTCCGAGCTGGTGGGCTTGATCATCGCGTAGCGGGCCTCCGCCATGAGCGCGAGGCCGCCGGTGCGGATCATCAGGTCCGTGCCCAGGTTCAAGGTGCTGGTCGCGACGTCGGCGTCATAGAAGGCGTCCACGCCGTAGCCCAGGTTGAACTTCTCGACGCGGCCATAGGTCTTGTAC
>CAZKWG010000877.1:0-3177 GCA_964556105.1 uncultured Enterobacterales bacterium
GCTCGATGGACGGCGACGGCGCGGCGGCCATGCGCTACACCGAGGCGCGCCTGACCCGGGTGGCCGTCGAGCTGCTCTCGGAGATCGGCCAGGAGACGGTGGAGTTTCGCGCCAACTACGACGGCCAGCACATGGAGCCGGTGGTGCTGCCGGCGCAGTTCCCGCAGCTCCTGGTCAACGGGGTGGAGGGCATCGCGGTCGGGATGGCGACCCGCATCCCGCCCCACAACCTGCGCGAGATCATCGACGGCGCCGTGCTGCTCATCGACCGCCCCGAGGCGCCGATGAGCGAGCTGCTGAAGAAGGTCAAGGCGCCGGACTTCCCGACGGGCGGGATGCTGCTCAACGACGAGGCGGAGATCCGCAACCTCTACGAGACGGGCTCGGGCTCGCTGAAGCTGCGCGGCACCTGGACGACCGAGCAGAAGGCGAAGAAGCACCTCGCCATCCTCACCTCCGTGCCCTATGGCGTCGTCAAGAGCGATCTGGTCGAGCGCATCGGGCGCCTGGTGGAGGAGAAGAAGCTGCCACAGGTGGTGGACGTGCGCGACGAGTCCACCGACGACGTGCGCGTCGTCCTGGAGCTGCGCGCCCCTGGAGACGCTGAGCTGGCGCTGGCCTATCTCTTCAAGCACACGCCGCTGCAGATCACCTGGCCGGCCAACCTGACGGTGCTGGTGCCCACGGCCAATGAGCTGGTCGGCGAGCCTCAGCGCCTCGATCTGGCCAGCATCCTGAGACACTGGCTGGACTTCCGCCAGAGCACGGTGCGCCGCCGCTTCGAGTACGAGCTGCGCAAGCTGCGCGAGGCCATCCACATCCTGCTGGGCTTCGAGATCATCTTCGACGCGCTCGACGAGGCGATCCGCCTCATCCGCTCCGCCGAGGGCCGACGCGACGCGTCGGAGAAGCTGATGGGCCGCTTCGGGATCGACGACGTGCAGACGGACGCGATCCTGGACCTGCGCCTGTACAAGCTGGCGAGGCTGGAGATCCAGAGCATCCGCGACGAGCTGGCGGAGAAGCGCGCCCGGGTCGAGCAGATCGAGGCCATCCTGAGCAGCGACGCCTCGCTGTGGGACGTGGTGCGCACCGAGCTGCTCGAGCTGAAGAAGCTCTATGGCGACGCGCGCCGCACCCAGATCTGCGCGCCGGAGGCGCAGGAGGTCCGCTACGACGAGGACGCCTACGTCGTCGCCGAGAAGACCTTCGTGATCGTCACCCGCGACGGCTGGATCAAGCGCCAGGGCAGCTTCACGGGCATCGAGAAGATCCGCGTCCGCGAGGGCGACGGGGTGGGCTGGATCGCCCAGGCCCGCACGACCAGCACCGTGGCCTTCTTCACGGACCACGGCATGGCCTACGCGCTGAAGATCGGCGATCTCCCCAGCACCAGCGGCTATGGCGAGCCCGTCCAGCGCCACTTCCAGTTCGGCGACGGCGAGCGCATCGTCGGCGTGATCGTCAGCGACGCGATGGCGCTGCCCCGGGTTCGGCCGGAGATCGCCGCCCGCTACGGAGAGGAGGAGCCTCCACCGCCGCACGGGATCGCCGTGACCCGCCAGGGCCGCACGCTGCGCTTCGCCGTCGAGGCCCACAAGGAGCCCACCACCCGCGCCGGCCGCCGCTACATGAAGGTCGATGAGGGCGATCGCGTCCTGGCCGCGCTGGTCTCCGACGGCTCCGAGCACGTCTGCCTGGCGACGGAGCTCGGGCACGCGCTGTGCTACCCGGCCGACCAGATCAACGTCATGCGCGGCGCGGGCAAGGGGGTCACGGCCATCAAGCTCAAGGACGAGGACCGGGTCCTCCTCTTCGGGCTGAGCACGTCGAAGGACGACGGGCCGATGGTGAAGACGCCGACCGGCAAGGTCGAGGCCGTCCGACCCGCCGCCTACGACGGCAACCGCGCCGACCGCGGCGGGACGATCATCCGGCGCGGCAAGCTGGTCGTCGTAGACAACCCCGTGATCCGCTACGATCTCCTGGTCCAACCGGATCTCTTCGGGCGCCCGCCCGAGGTGACCGACGACGGCGAGGGCGCCGATGAGTGATTACAACGCCTCCAGCATCCAGGTCCTGGAGGGCCAGGACCCCGTCCGCAAGCGGCCGGGCATGTACATCGGCGGGACGGGCAAGGACGGCCTGCACCACCTCGTGCGCGAGATCGTGGACAACGCGGTCGATGAGGCGATGGCGGGGCACGCCGACGCCATCAAGGTGACCCTCTTCGAGAACGGGCGCACGGTGGCGGTGGAGGACAACGGGCGCGGGATCCCCGTGGACCTGCACCCCGTCCACAAAAAGCCCGCCTTGGAGATCATCCTCACCACGCTGCACTCGGGCGGCAAGTTCGGCCAGGGCGCCTACTCCACCTCCGGTGGACTGCACGGGGTCGGCTCCAGCGTGGTCAACGCGCTCTCCGAGCGGCTGGTCGCCACGGTCAAGCGCGACGGCTTCGAGTTTCAGCAGGAGTTTCGTCGCGGCAAACCCAAGGAGCCGATGAAGCGCATCGGCCCCGCCCGCGGGCACGGCACGCGCATCGAGTTCATGCCCGACGTGGAGATCTTCGGCGAGGTCATCTTCGACCCGGAGTGGATCCTCGAGCACCTCGACCAGTGCGCCTTCCTCAACCGTGGCTTGAAGGTGGTCTTCGACGACAAGGTCAGCCGCAAGCGCACGGAGCTGCTGCACGAGAGCGGGCTCAAGGACTTCGTCGAGCAGGTCATCAAGAAGGACAACACGCCCCGGCTCGCCGAGAAGGTCTTCCACTACGAGCGCGCCGCGGACCCCCGCATCGAGATCGCGCTGTGCTGGACGGAGGCGCCGCGCGAACGGTTTCTCACCTTCGTGAACAGCATCCCCACGAAGGACGGCGGCACCCACGAGCAGGGCCTCAAGGACGCCGTGGTCAAGGCCGTGCGCAACTACATCGACACGCACGACCTGCCCATCCCGCGCGGCCTGCAGCTGACAGCCGAGGACATCCGCGAGGGCGTGATCGCCATCGCCAGCGTCTTCCTCACGGACCCGCAGTTTCAGGGTCAGACCAAGGAGAAGCTGAACAACCCCGAGGTGCGCAGCCTCGTGGACGCCACCGTACGCCCCGTGCTGGAGCAGTTCCTGCACGACCACAAGTCGGTGGCGGACGCGATCGTCGGCCGCGTCGTGCTCGAC
>CAZKWG010000878.1:0-3173 GCA_964556105.1 uncultured Enterobacterales bacterium
GCTCATCCTGGACCAGAGCCAGATCCGAGCAGACCGCGCCAAAGAACGGCGAGAGCGCCACCCGATCCTCCGTCGCGCCCTCCGACGCGCGCCAGAGCAGGTGCCAGCCGGTCCAGACCTGCCAGCGCGCCCGGTAGACCAGCCCTCCGCCCGGCAGGACGACGTCCACGGCCTCGACCTCGGGGGCAGACCACGTCGGATCATCGACGGCGATCCAGGGCAGACGCTCGCGCTGGGCCCAGAGCCCGTCCTCAGGCTTCGATGGCAGCTCGTCCACCATGAAGTACAAGTCCAGGTGGACCTGACCGTTCACCGCCTCCCCCAGCGCCTCGGCGCCGCTCCCCTGCGTGCAGACCGCCGTGGGATCCACCATCCGTGGACCCGCCTGAGGCAGACCCGTGACGTTGACCCCGTGATCGCTCAGGGTTGAGGCCCAGAGCTTCTCGGCGACCCCGATCTGATCCTTGGGGGCGACGAGCCTGGCCGGGTCCAGCGTGGCATAGAGCTGAACCCGGAGCTGGTCCAGCAGCAGGGCGCGCTGCGAGCGGGCGACGGCGTCTGCGGGCTCGGCCTGGACGAGCACGGAGAGGGCCCACCAGGGGAGCGTCGCGAGCAGGGAGGTCTGCCTCCCCGGCTGGGCGTTGGGGAGCGCCCACGCCTCCAGCGCCGCGCGAACCGCCTCGGTCCGGCAGGCCATGTCCACTCCAGGTGGACCGCCGTCCCTGGGACACAGCTCGGTGAGCGGCGCGACCTTCGCGGTCTCGGGATCCTGAGCCAGCGACGTGAACGGCGCGGGAGGGTCAACGGTCTGCGCGCCGAGGGGATCACGCTTGAGCGCCTCCGCGCGGGCCGCGCTCGCGACCGCCAGCTGCCCCAGCGTGTCGCCGCTCGGCTCGGCGAAGAGCGCGCTCAGCTGGGCGTTCAGGGTCGCCACCGCCAGCGCCTCCGCCCTCGGCGAGGCGATCCGGGCGGCGAGCGCCTCGAGCACGACGACCTCGGGCAACGCGGCGTAGTCGATGGTCAGCGCGCCCGGTGGGCCCGGTGGCGGCTGAGGGACACCCCGCATCGAGGCCGGGTCGAGCTGGCCCTGGCTGGCCACCACCAGATCGTCCAGCTGCACAGGAGCCAGCGCCGTGTAGCGCCCCGGAGGCGCCACCATCCCGTTGGCGGCGGTCAGCACGCGCAGCTGAGCGGGCAGCGTGCCCGGCAGGCCGAAGCGAAGCGTCGCCTCGCCGAGCTGCTGAAAGAAGCGCCGTGCGTGCTCCCCAGCCAGGGTCTGCGCGCAGCCCAACGTCGCCGCCGAGAGCTGGGTCGGGGTCATGTCCGACGGGGCGACGCCGTCTGGGACCTCGATCCTCGCGTCAGCGCAGTCCCACCAGGGCGAGCGCGCGTCCGGCGGGGCGCTGAAGGCCTCGAGGGCCTGCACCGGGAAGCCGGTCGCCTGAGCCTCCGGGCTCACGGGGAACATCTGCTGATAAAAGGCTTTTCCGCTCTCTGGATCGGCGCCGAGGAGCTGGCTGGAGACCGGCGCCCCGCTGGCGGCCATCCGGTCGGCGAAGCGCCCGCTGAGGATGTCCATCCGCGGAAGATCGCCGTCCGGCTCCGCCTGCCACTGGACCTGTGTGAACAGCGCGCCATCGCCTTGCAGGCCAACCCAGCGCGGAGAGGTCGCCGGCACGCTGTGGATCTTCAGCCCGCGACCCCTCCCCTGGACGGCGGCGCCCGTGTCCCAGATGTCCTCCGGGAGCTGCGTGGCCTTGAGCACCTTTCCCAGGGTCAGGCTCGTCGGGCTGGTCTTGTCCCCCCAGGAGATGGTGAGGTCCTCGAGCAGCCTCACCCACAGCGCGCCCGCCAGCTCAGCGTACCGGCCCTCCTGGCGCAGCTCCTCCTCGGTGCGCGCCAGCTTGGCCGCGGGCGGGAAGGCGCTGCCGACCAGGCAGGCGAGCGCGTCGGCGCGCTCGGCGCCTTCACAGCCCGTGACCGGATCCAGACGCACCAGGATCACACTGGGCGCCGGAGGAGGGGGGGCCTCGGCGAAAACGGGCGAGGCCAGCAGCGAGAGGCCCAGCGGGAGGAGGCCCAGCGGGAGGAAGGCAGCGTGGCGTCTCACAGGCGCCTCCAGCGGGTTCGGGCGGACTCGTCCTCGAGCAGGCGGCTGATCTCGGCCAGCAGCGAGAGGGTCTCGGGCTCTCGGCGCGCCAGCGCGCGCAGCGTGCCACGAAGCTCGGACGCCAGCTTTCCCTCCATCGCGCCGCCGCCGGGCTCGCTCGTCCGATCCGGTCCTCGCGCCTCCTCCGCGGCCGGCGGCGCCTGGGCGCTCCAGGAGAGCCCGGTGGCTGCGCCCGGCGAGGCCTCCCAGGAGGCTAAGGTCGCGGTCTCCGCGGTGGGGGGCTCCGCCGCGCCCGAGATCCAGGACTGGGGTTTTCCCGCCGCCTCGGAGGGAGCGGCGCTCGTGGCCGCGGGTGACGGGGGGGAGCCCTTGAGGATGTCCGAGACGCTGAAGATCGTCCCGCCCAGGACCGACTCGCCGGATCGCCCCGATCCGGAGGTGGTCGCCTCCGTCCCCATCATCGACGGCGGCGCGCGGAAGCGTTGAATGGGCGCGGCGCTGGCCGTGCTCGGCGTGGGCGGCGTGGGCGGCGGCGGCGCTCCCGGGCCCACCAGGAGAGGGCGCTGTGCGCGGAGCGCCCGATCCCTCGGGTGCAGCGGGGAGCTCCTCCTGGACGATCGAGCCCCTGCCGCGGGCGCCGCTGGCCGGTCCTCCGCCACGGCCGCGCCCGCTGCCTGTGCGCGAGGCACCGCCAGCGCGAGCGCGGGCAGGGGGAGCTCGGCCGACCCGATCCGCTCCGGCCAGGGCAGGGCCGGCGCGGCGGCGAGGCGCCGAGACGTCGTCGCGGTCGCGCGGGGCGGGGCGAGCCGTCGGGTCGCGGCGGTGCGGGCGTGACCGCCGAGGGGTACAAGCTGGAGTGGATCGGCGCCGGCTCGGCGTGACGGCGCGGGGCTCGTCCGCTGAAGCGGCGCCGGGGTGGCTGCGCCAGGTCTCGCGCTCGTCTGAGCGGGCGCGCGCAGCGCCCTGGCGTGGCTCCTGACCGCCGCCAGCGCCGGCGGACGGCCAGAGCCGCCCTCTCGGGTCCCCTCCCCTCGCGCCACACGGTCGGCCGCGCTCCTCGCGG
>CAZKWG010000879.1:0-3173 GCA_964556105.1 uncultured Enterobacterales bacterium
CGCCGTGGGAAGCGTCTCGGTGGTGTGCGCGGCGTGGGTGGCCTCGTCCGGGTCAGGGCCGACGAGGTCCAGGTGCAGGGCGTCGATGAGGGTGGAGCGCACCTGCTCGGGCGTCATCGCAGGTACCTTTGTCGGGGGCAACAGGGGCGCCTCCTTTGGTTCGCGTGGGGTCGGGGGCTTCGCGGTCGTTGGCGCCGGGGTGGGTGTCTGAGCTGCGCCGCGCGAGGCGCCGAACGCCAGCCGATACAGCTCGCGGATGTCCAGGCGGTCTCCCGACTCGACCAGCACGCCGAGCGTCACCAGCTCACGGACCAGAGCTTCGTCCAGGAGTTGTACGAGCGTCGCCCGCGGCGCAGGGAAGAGGACCTGTCGCAAGGCCCAGACCGCATCCGGGAGCTGCTGCGCTCTCAGCAGGTCTCGCGTCTCCTCGTCGCTCACCGCCGCCAGTCCGACCTGAAGCGCATCTTCGCTGATCCAAGGCGGGCCGACCTCCGGTGGACGCTCCCGCTGCCAGCGCGCGGCCTCCACCAGCAAGCGCAGGAGCCTGCGCGGCGTCACTCCCCCGCCCGTGCCCTTGAGCACCTCCATCAACCACCGTGAGGTGTAGGCGCGCAAGACGCCCCGGCCGACGTGCCTGCCGGCGATGAGGCCCGCCAGCTCGACCGCCGAGCGGGAGCCTTCCTCCGCGAGGTACCAGGGGACCTCGCCCAGCAAGGGGAGCGTCACGAAGGTGCAGATCTCGCGGACAGCCATCGAGAGCTGAGGCTGGCGGTCCAGGCGCGCGGCGACGACACGAAAAAGGTCTTCCGGGTTCCAGTTCAGCTCCACAGGGCGCAGGTCCCGGATCGCCGTCGTCTCAGCGGCAGCTTGGGCGACCGTGGCAGAATTCAGCAGAATCCGAGCGCCGATCCGCTTGTAGCGGGCGTGGAGCGCCGTCCAGAGCCCGACGAGCGAGCCCGGGGCATCTTGCGGCTCGTCATATAGCAGCACGACCGAGCGGTCGCCTGAAGCGAGCAGGTTGTGCAGATCTTTCATCCAATCGAGCGCCTCTGCGATGGCCGTTCGGTGCTCTGGGATGGGGCCGTCCAACACCCAGTCCGGCAGGGCGGGCCTGGGGTTCAAGCTGGCATGCAACACGCGGATGGCCTGGACGAGCCAGCGCAATCGCTGCTCCGTCTCACTAGCGGTCCCGAACAGCGGGACCTCGACCGAGCCGGGCGTATGACCCTGGACGAAAGACACCTCGCCTGGGAGGGGCGCCGCTCCGAAGGCCGCCGCGATCTCGCGGCTCGGAGAGCGTCGGACCAGCTCCAGGATCAGCGCGGTCTTTCCACTCCCCTTGGTTCCGGCGATGACCAGCGCCCCAGGCTTCAGGGCCGCGCGGTGCGCATCGGTCGGCACGAACGGTATGTCATCCTGGACAGCCAGGGCTTCGACGAGCGCATCGAGGTCCGTCACTGTCCTCGCTCCAGCAGCCGACGGGCGAGCATCTTGTAGTCGTCGTGCTCCAGCAGCGCGCCATCGGCCTCTTGAAGGGAGCGCGGCGCACCCACATCGCCAAGGTCCGGGATGGTCACCGGGGAGTGGCTGGCACTGGCGTCGTCGAGCGCTGGCGCGGTGCCTTCTCCGTAGATGTGCCTTCCGAAGAGCCGATACACCTCGTCGCGGTATCGCCTCGCCACGAAGTCTCGCGCGTTGCTCGGAACGAAAGTCTGAACGAGCAGCAACCGGAGCTGGTCCTTCGGACGTCGGCGGGCCAGCACCTGAAGGGTGAGGTCGAGCCCCTGCACGCTCTGCGCGTTGT
The DNA here is from genome assembly GCA_964556105.1 of uncultured Enterobacterales bacterium. GTDB lineage: Bacteria > Myxococcota_A > UBA796 > UBA796 > CAZKWG01 > CAZKWG01. The sequence continues at coordinate 1,805 of CAZKWG010000879.1, forward strand.
CACGACCGACCAGCACGTCCACATGAGCCAGGCCATGCAAGGCGAGCCCCGCCATGTCGTGTAGACCCGCGCGCGCATCCAGCAGGATCATGTCCGGCGCATGAGCCCTCTTGAGCTGATTCAGGAGCTCGTGAAGGCCCTTCTCGACGGGGCTGGCGGCCATGCCCGCGCCGTGCAGGTAGTCCAGGCGGGCCAGCTTCTCCAGGTGGCTCCAGCCCAGCCGGCCCGCGCCGACGACGCGCAATGACGCACCTCGGACCTCGACCTCTTGGACCAGTCCGGCCAGGTCGAGGGTGCCTGTCGCGGCGTGTTGCAGCAGCGCGTCCAGCACGCCGACCTCTGGGTCCACCCCCAGGAGCGGCGCGAGGCCCGGGGCCTCCAGATCGAGGTCCACCGCGATCACCTTCTTTCCTTCGAGCGCGAGCCGCCGGGCGACGAGCGCCAGGGCCGTGCTGCGTCCGACTCCGCCCTTGAAGGAGAAGAACGACGTGATGATCGGGGTGCGCCCAGGCAACAGCGGCCAGGGGGGAGGAGACGCGACGCCCGCCAACCAGTCCTCTTTGGCGTGGGTGCGTGGCAGCGCGCACCACCGGGTGTGCAGCTGGGTCGCGACGCCGAGCGCGTCGGGGGGACCGGCCGGCCAGCCAGGGGGCCACCCTTGTCTCCGCTGGAGGATCTCGCGCGCCGCGCCCCTCTCCTCGCTCCCGCTGGCATCCGTGCGCAGCAGCGGCCCGGCGAACCAGCCCTCGAGGCCCGCCTCCAGCGCCTGCTGAAGCCCAGCCCAGTCCGGGGTCACGACCCCTGAGGCGGGCTGACAGACCAGCCTCAGCCGGCCGCGAAGATCACGGACTACGCAGGCGATGTCCACGTTGCCGAAGTCGGGGAAGGCTTCACACAGCTCGAGCAGCCTGGGCAGCGCCGCGTCATAGGGGAGCGCCATCAGATCTCCGGGGTCGTGAGCGCGCCATCGGCCCACAGCTCGGCGACGAGCCCGCCGACGGCCTCACGCGCAGATGTGGCGAGCGTCTTGGCGTCGGCCTTTGGGGTGGAGCCCGTCTTGCGATAGCGAGCCTCGGGAGCCCACCCCGCCAGGGCGGGCCATCGGCTGACCCATCCCTCCAGCCGATACCGGGCCGCGTGAGCGTCCATGGCGATGGCCGTCTCCAGGACGCCCTCGGCCAGCGCGCCGAGCTGGTGGCCGACCGCCCTGTCCGCCCATCGCTCGGAGAGCGCCGCCTTCCGGGCGCACTCTGGGCCGAAGCCCGCGAGGTGCCAGGCCTGATCTGGCGACGAGGACAGCAGCGCCTCAGCGTCGCGCGTGTGGCGCAGCGCAGCGGAGAGCAGGGCGATCTGGGGGTCGGTCATGGGG
>CAZKWG010000880.1:0-3173 GCA_964556105.1 uncultured Enterobacterales bacterium
GGCCTTCGCCCGCTACGAGGCGGTGGATCTCAGCGACGCGGGCGCCGCCGCCGCCTGGGTGGCGCGGCTCGGGCGGGTGGACGGCGTCTTTCACCTGGCGGGCGGCATGGACGCCGCGGCGCTCGGGGCCAAGGTCACGGGGGCGCAGGCGCTGACCCGGGCGGACGCGGGCTTCGTCGTGCTCTTCTCCTCGATCTCCGCGACCATCCCGGGCATGGACCGCGGGATCGAGGCCTACGCCGCCGCCAACGCCGCCCTGGACCGCCTCGCCGCCGCCGAGCGCGCCCGCGGTCGGGCCTGGACCGCGCTGGCCTTCGGGCCCTGGGCGAGCGTGGGGATGGCGGCCGGGCTGAGCGAGGCCTACCGGCTGGCGGGCATCCCGCCGCTGCGCCCGGAGCAGGGGCTGTGCGCGCTGGAGCGGGCCTTGAAGCTGGAGGAGGCCCACGTCGTCATCACGCCGCGACCGCCCCAGACAGACGCCGCGGCGGCCCTGCCCGCGGGCGAGCTGCTCGACGCGATCCGCGCCCTGGTGGCGACGGCGGCGGGGCTGGAGCCCGACGCGGTGCAGGACCACGTCCCGCTGACCACCCTGGGGCTCGACTCGGTGGAGGCCCTCGATCTGGTGAAGAAGCTGGAGAAGCTGGTCGGACGCCCGCTCCCCAGCACCCTGGTCTTCGAGCACGACACCCCCGCCGCCCTCGCCGCCGCGCTCAGCGCCGGGATCTCCCGCGAGGCCCCGGCCCCGCCGCCGAGCGCGCCCCAGGCCACGCCCGGCGCGATCCCGCTGGTGGCCTCGCAGCAGACCTTCGTGGTTCAACGGGCCTTCTTCCCGGACATGCCGGGCAACGTGCTGCTGGCCGTGACCGTTCTTGGGCCGGAGCCGCGCCTGGACCAGGCTCGCCTGGCCGACGCGCTGCGCAGAACCGCCGCCCGCCACCCCGTGCTCAGCGCCGTCATCGCGCGGGAGGGGGCGGGCCACGTGCTCGTGCCGGGCCGCTGCCTGCCGGAATTGCGCTGGGTGGACGCGGTGGATCTCGAGGCCATCGCGGATGAGCCCTTCGACCTGGAGCGCGGCCCGCTGCAGCGCGTGATCACCGACGGGCGCCAGCTCGTGCTGAACGGCCACCACAGCGTGCTCGACGCCTGGTCGCAGAAGCTGGTGCTGGAGGACCTGCTCCAGACCGTCGAGGCCCTGCGCACCGGCGCGCCCGAGCCCGCCGCGCCCGCCAGCACCTGGGCCGAGGCCGCCGCCCTGCTCTCCCGCCCGCCCGAGACCGGCCTGGACGCCTGGAGAGCGCGCTTCGCCGACGGGGTCCCGCCGCTGATCCTGCCCTGGGACGCGCCCACCCACGCGCCGAACAGCGGCGGCGGGAGGCAGCGCGCCCTGGTCCTGGACGAGGCGGAGACCCGCGACCTGATCTCCGTCGCCCGCGAGGCCGGGCTGAGCCTGCCGGCGTTGGTGCTGGCGATCTACATGGAGCTGCTCTCGCGCTGGAGCGGTCAGCCCGACGTGGTCGTGCGCGTGGCCCACGCCCGGCGCGAGGCGCGGCTGCCGGAGATCGAGCGCGTCGTCGGCTCCTTCGCCGACAGCCTGCCCGTGCGCGCCACCCTGCGGCTGGGCGAGCCGATCCTCGACCTCGCCCGCCGGGTCTCGGCCGCGCTGGCCGAGGCGAGCGCTGGGGCGGAGGCCAGCTCGATGGCGCTGGCTGGGCTGGGCGAACACAGCCCGTCGGGTCCGGTCGGCCTGACGCCGGCGGGCTTCAGCTTCCCCCTGCTGCCGGCGCCGGAGCGCATCGGCGCGCTGGAGCTGGACGAGGTGCGGGGCGCGGTGGTGGCCGGCTTCACGCGGATCGCGCTCATCGCCTGGGTTTTTCGTGGTCGGCTCCACACGTCCTGGTGCGCGGCGAAGAGCCACCTCTCCGCGAGCAAGCTAGATAAGCTAGCCAAGGACTTCCGCTCCCTGGTCGCCGATCTTCGCGCCTCGCCCGCGCTCCCGCCCACGCCCCGCTCCTGGGCCCTGCCCGGCCCGCCGCCGGAGACCCTGCACGGGCGGATCCTGGCGCGCTGCCGCCAACATCCGGACGCGCTCGCCACGCCGACGATGACCTACGGTCAGCTCGCCCGACGCTCCGCCGCGCTGGCCCGGCCGCTGGAGGGGAGCCGGGTGGCGGTGCTGGCCGCGCCCTCGTCGGAGGCCATCGTCGGCGTGCTCGCCGTCCTGCGCAGCGGGGCCGCCTATGTGCCGCTCGACCCGAGCTGGCCGGACGCGCGGATCGCCGCCATCGCCGCGCGAGCCCGGCCCTCCGCCGTCCTCGCCACGCCGGAGACCACAGAACGGGCAAAGCTGCTCGGCCTGCCTGTGTACACGATCGGCGCAGAAGAGGCGAAGGAAGGACCGGATCGGCCGGGCGCCCACTGCTGGGTGATGTTCACCTCCGGCAGCACCGGCCAGCCCAAGGGCGTGGTCGTCACGCACAGGAGCGCCCTGGCCTTCCAGGAGTGGGTCAGCCGCGTGCTGGCCGTGGACGTCCGGGACCGCTTCCTCTACACCGCCTCGCTCGGCTACGGCGGCTCGATCCGGCAGATCTTCGCGCCGCTGCTGCACGGGGCGATGAGCGTGCCGGCGCCGCCCGACGCCCTGCGCGACCCCGATCAGCTCCTGGCCTTCATCCGCGACGCGGGCGTCACGGTCTACAACGCCGTGCCCTCGCTCTGGGCTCACCTGCTGGACGCCGCCGCGCGCCTGGAGGGCCCCGATCCGCTCGCCAACGTGCGCTTCGTGCTCATCGGCGGCGAGGCCGTCCCCGCCGCCCTGGTGCGCCGCTGGTTCCAGCGCCACCACCGCCCCGGCGGTCCGCGCCTCTTCGATCTCTACGGTTCGACCGAGACCATCGTGAACGCCACCTTCCACGAGATCGGCCGCGCCCCCGGCCCCGAGGAGGTGTTCACCCCCATCGGCCGCCCGCGCGCCGGGGTCGAGGTCACCCTGCTCGACGAGGCGCTGGCGCCCATCCCGCCCGGTCGCCGCGAGGAGACCGGCGAGATCGCCGTCGGCGGCGCCATCGCCGATGGCTACCTGGACGACCCTGAGCAGACCGCCGCCAGCTTCCTCGATCACCCCACCCTGGGGCGGCTCTACCGCACCGGAGACCTCGCGCGGCGAGACGCGGCGG
>CAZKWG010000881.1:0-3169 GCA_964556105.1 uncultured Enterobacterales bacterium
GGTGAAGGATCCTACCCTGCAGGAGGAGCTGAACCTCCCCTACGATCCAAACGAGTATATCTCCGCCAGCTTCGCGCGGCTGCGGCTGCGGCGTGAGCTGGTCCTGGGCGACCACCGCTCGGACACCTGGCTGGCGCTGGGGCCCCAGACCCAGCAGAACCTGCTCGGCGACCTCTTCGTCAGCACGGAGGGCCCGGTCTACGGGCGGGTGGAGGGCCAGAGCCTGCTGGCGCGCCGCGAGGACCGCTGGACCCTGAGCGCGGCCCACACGCTGGTCGCCGGCGCCTCGTTCACGGGCTCGCTGGTCAAAGCCCAGGACTTCGCTCAGGTCTTCTCCTCCGAGGACAGCGTCCCCACCACCGAGGACACCCAGGTCAGCGCCGCCCTCTACGTCGAGGAGCAGTGGCGCCCGGAGGGCTGGCTGGTCGCGCCGGGCCTGCGCGGGAGCCTGTCGCGCTTCAACGGCGACACCTACCTCGAGCCCGAGCCGCGCCTGAACCTGCGGCGCACGCTAACGGAGGCCCTCGCGCTCAAGGGCTTCGTCGGGCGCTTCACCCAGATGCCGCCGCTGGAGCGCTACGCCCAGGGGATCGGAAACCCCGAGCTGCCCCTGATGACGGCCTGGCAGGCGGCGATCGGCGCGGAGTGGCAGCGGGGACCCTGGGAGGTGGACGGCTCGGTGTACGCGAGCCGGATGGATCACCTCGTCGTGCGCGACATGGCGGTGCAGCTCGTCTACGAGGAGTGGGGAGGGATCTCCGTCGAGGAGCTGCCCGTCTTCCTGGACGTGGACGGCCGCGCCGCCGGGGTGGAGGCCCTGGTCCGCCTGCGCCCCGCGGGCCCCTGGTGGGGCTGGGCGGCGCTCACCGTGGGCCGCAGCCTGCGCCTCGATCCCGCGACGGGCGAATCCTGGCCCGGCGACTACGACCAGCCCGTCTCGCTCACCCTGCTCGGCAGCTACGAACCCAGCGACCGCTGGCAGCTCTCGGCGCGCTTCCGGGTCACGAGCGGCCAGCCCTTCACCCCGCTGGTCGGCGTCTACCTGCCCTGGGAGGACAGCTATGTCGCCTATGAGGGCGAGCTGAACGCCGACCGCTTCCCCGTCTTTCACCAGCTCGACGTGCGGGTCGAGCGCACCGCCCAGCGCCGCCGCGCCGACTGGTCCTGGTACCTGGACCTCTACAACGCCTACTGGGCGAAGAACCCCATCGCCGCCACCTACAACTACGACTACAGCGAGCTGGTCACGGTCATCCACATCCCCCTGATCCCCAGCGTCGGGGTCGAGGTGAGGTTCTGATGCGCCCCCCTGTCCTGAAGGTCGTCTGCGCCCTCGCGTGCTCGGGCTGCTTCGCCTTCCCCGGCGACGACGCCATCGTCTACCAGTCGCTCGACTACCACCTGGACCGCCCGCGCCTGCTCGGCCTCGCGCTGGACCCCACCGTGCTGACGGCGGGCCAGGAGACCAGCTTCGAGGCCTTTATCCTCGGCCCGGAGGGCCAGTCCCTCTCCTCGGTCGCCTGGCAGAGCTGCGGGCTCACGCTGGACGGCGCCGTCAGCTTCTACGATCTGAGCTGCTTCTCGGACGATCTGGAGGTCAGCGCGCTCGGCACGGGCAACCCGCTCCGCTGGACCCCGCCCGAGCCGCCCGGCTGCGCGGACACCGGCTGGGGCTGCACCTCCTACGTCCCCTTCCTGATGAGGGCGGCCTACGGCGAGACCACGGTCTCGGGCGCCTTCTTCGCCTCTCTTCATTCCAGCGCCGAGGTCGTGGACGCGGCTCCCTCCTGGCGGGGCTTGCCGCTCACGATCACGGCTGGCCCGGTCACGGACGGCCAGGTCGCGCTGGAGGCCTGGCTGGGCACGGACGCCGACCAGCTCAGCGTGCGCTGGTACGTGGACGACGGGGTGCTGCTGGACACCGCCCGCACCGCCCTCCAGGGCGCGCGCGACGGCGGCGTGTACAGCACGAACCGCTGGGTGCTGCCCGAGGGCTCGGGGAGCTGGCGGGTGGTGGTCGTGGTCTCGAGCTACGACGGGTACTCGGACGGGGCGGGCTTCGCCGACCCCACCGGCGCCGAGGACTGGTTCGCCTGGTCCGAGGTCCCGAACATGACCTGGGCCGAGGGCCGGGTGGAGGTCCCGTGATCCCCTTCGTCGTCCTCCCGCTCCTCCTGGCCTGCGGCGCCGCCAACCGCGCCCCGCGCATCCTCAGCGTCAACGGGATCCTCGTCGAGCGCGACGCCTGGGGCGGGGTCTGGCTGGAGGAGGCGCTGGTCTTCGCGCCCGGCGAGACGCTGGCCCTGAGCGTGGACGTGGTGGAGCCCGACGCCCAGGCCTTCGAGATCTGGTGGCCGAAGAGCCCGCCGGGCTGGGATTTTCCCAAGGACGGGACGACGGGGAGCTGGGCCGTGCCCCTGGACTACGAGAGCTGGGGACAGTCGCAGGACCTGATCGTCACGGACACGGCCGCGCAGCCCGCCTTCGAGACGATCGACCTCTGGCTCGCGCCCGAGGGTGGGTACGACACGGCGTTCTCGTTGTAAAACGAGAACGTTTTAGCGCCCGTCGGGACCCTTCGCGTCGATCTGCAGCGCGTGAATCTCGGTCTTCATCGCGTCGCCCAGCGCCGCATAGACCATGCGGTGGCGCTCGATGGCGCGCTTGCCGGCGAAGGCCGCGCTGGTGATGCGCACGGAGAAGTGGCCTCCATCGCGCGCTCCCGCGTGACCGGCGTGCCGCCAGGAGTCGTCCTCGATCTCGAGCAGGTCGGGCGTGAAGGCGGCGCTGAGGCGCTCGCGGATGAGGGCGACGCGGTCGATGGGCATGGCGGGCTCCTCTGGGGCGGATACCACGGCGAGAGGACGCGCGCGACCCGCCTTGAAGGCCCCCTGCGGACCGAATATGTTCAGATGTTCGCCCTCCTGGATGAGGGCCGGCTGGAGTCTTCGATGTTCCGCGAGCTGCCCCGCCCGGTCGAGCTGGAAGAAGAGGTTCTTCGGACCTGGAAGGAGAGGCGGGTCTTCGAGACCAGCCTGAAGAACACGGAGGGCCGCGAGCGCTTCGTGTTCTACGAAGGGCCCCCCACCGCCAACGGCACGCCGCACAACGGCCACGTGCTCACGCGGGTCATCAAGGACCTGTTCCCGCGCTACAAGACCATGCGCGG
>CAZKWG010000882.1:0-3163 GCA_964556105.1 uncultured Enterobacterales bacterium
TGGAGCTCGCGCCGCGCGCGCCCTGGACCCTGCCCGAGGACCCCGACCCGCTGCTGCGGGGCCTGCTGGGCCGGGCGATGTTCGACGTGATCTGCGCCCGCGATCACCGACAGTGCGAAGCGTGTGATCTTCGCATGGATTGCGAGATGCCCGGCTGGTACGACCCGGGCCGCCCCCACGGGCACGGGCCGCGCCCGGTGCTGGCCCGCTCGATCACGCCCGGGGGCGCCACGATCCACGAGGGGGAGCCCTGGCAGGCGCGTCTGCGGGTGCTCGGCCGGATCCCGCGGCCCTCGCTGCTCACGGAGGCGCTGGTCCGCTGCGGCCGCAACGGGCTCGGGCCGGAGCGGATCCCGCTGCAGCTCGCGCGCCTGAGCGTGCAGGGCGCTGGGGAGCCGGTAGACGTGCTCGCCCACGAGCGCGGCGCGGAGCGCTGGCCGGTGCCGGGGACGCTGGCCAGCTTCCTCACCCTGCCCTACCGGCCGGCGGGGGTGGAGGTGCTGGTCGAGACGCCGCTCCGCTGGACGGGCGCGGCGCCGGATCGCTGGCCCACGGCGGGCGACCTGCTCTGGGCGGCGCTGGGGAGGGTGCGCCAGGCGATGCGCGCCCAGGGCCTCCCCCAGCCCGAGCCCTGGCCGGACCCGCGGGAGCTGCGCACGCCCTGGATTGAGGCGCGCTGGATCCACGGCGCCCGCCCCTCGAGCGGCCAGGGCCTGCACGACCTTTCGGGCTGGGTGGGCGCGGTGAGCCTGGGCCTGGAGGTGACGCCCTGGGCCGAGCTGCTCGTAGCGGCGGAGCGCCTCGGGCTGGGTCAGTCGGTGAGCGCCGGTCGCGGCCGACTCACGCTCGCCTGGCGCTGAGCCCCCCGTCGCTGAATCGCGATTCAGTCCGTCCTACGCCAGACACGCCGACCGGCGCGAAAGTCTTCCCTTTCCTCCTCGATAACCAAGCAGACTCGACAATTGCCCCTCCCCCCCCTTGGCCATCCCCTGGCCACGGGATAAAGCCCCGGCCTTCTCTCCCAGCGTCAATCCGGGGGTCTCCCATGGCCGACGACGTCCTCTTCGAAGTCAAGAACGAGCATCTGAACACCGGTCTGCGTGGCTTCCCCGTCGGGACCTGCCGGACCTCCAAGGTCGATCCGATCAAGGGCCTGTCCTACGTGGGCTACCCGATCAGCGACCTGGCCTTCGAGGAGCCGGAGGCGATCGTCTTCCTGCTCTTCTACAAGCACCTCCCCGACGCCGCCGAGCTCGCCGCCTTCAAGGCCGACCTCGCCGCGCGCGCCACGGTGGACGGTCGCGTGATCGAGCTGCTGAAGAGCCTGCCGAAGGACGGCCACCCGATGGAGTGGCTGATCTGCGGGCTGATGTACCTGGGCATGACCGGCAAGACCGGCGACTACCGCGAGGACGCGCTGAACATGATCGCGCGCAGCCCCGAGCTGATCGCGAACATCTTCCGCCTGCGCTCCGGCTGGGGTGAGCCGATCGCCAGCCAGCCCGAGCTCGGTCTGGTCGAGAACTTCGTGAACATGATGGGCGTGCCGGGCGCGGACAACGACCGCCTCATCAAGCTGCTGCGCGTCTTCTACGTGCTGCACATGGACCACGGCGGCGGCAACCTCTCCACCTTCACCGGCAAGGCGGTGGCGTCCGGTCTGGCCGACCAGTACGCCTCGCTCGGCGCCGCGATGGCCGCCCTCTACGGGCCGCGCCACGGCCGCGCCAACCAGGACTGCCTGGAGTTCGTCCAGGAGGTCGGCACCTCCGATCACGCGGCGATCGAGAAGTTCGTCCGCGACCGGCTGGCCAGCGGCGGTCTGATCTTCGGCTTCGGGCACGCCGTGCTCCGCGCCGAGGACCCCCGCGCCGCCATCCAGTACGCGCTCGGCGAGGAGCTCTGCCCGAACGACCCCCTCTTCCGCACGGCCGTCGCCATGCGCGAGGTGGTGGTGCGGGTGCTCAAGGAGAACCCGAAGATCTCCAACCCCTACCCGAACGTGGACGCCGTCTCCGGCACGCTGCTCAACGCCAGCGGCCTGACCGACAGCGACTACTACACGGTGCTCTTCGGCTTCTCCCGCATCGCCGGCATCGCCGCGCAGATCGTGGACGAGCGCCTGGTGCTCCGCGAGGGCAAGGGCGTGGCGATCTACCGCTGCAAGTACATCGCCGAGAACCAGCCCGAGCGCCGCCTGACCAAGAGCGCCTGAGCCGGCTCCCGCCCTCCGACGCCCCCGACCCGAACACCCATCCCGCTCGCGAGACACCGAGGCCACGCCATGAAGCTGCACGAGTATCAGGCGAAGGAGATCCTTCGCCTCCACGGGGTCGCGGTGCCCCCGGGCCACGCCGCCCACACGCCCGAGCAGGCGGCGAACGCGGCGCAGGCCCTGGGCGGCGACTTCTGGGTCGTCAAGGTCCAGGTTCACGCCGGCGGGCGCGGCAAGGGTCGCTTCAAGGAGACCTCGTCTCCGGAGGTGATCGAGGCGGTCCTGCGCGGCGACGCCGACGTGCCCGGCAAGGGCGGCGTGCGCCTCTGCCGCAGCATCGACGACGTGCGGGCGGCGGCCACGGCCATGCTGGGCAACACCCTGGTCACCAAGCAGACCGGGATCGACGGCGTGAAGGTGCAGACGGTCTTCGTGACCGTGGGCGGCCACATCGCCCGCGAGCTCTACGCGGCGGTGCTGCTGGACCGCGCGAAGTCGAAGATCGTGCTCATGGCGAGCGCCGAGGGCGGCACCGAGATCGAGGAGGTCGCGGCGCACAACCCCGACGCCATCGTCAAGGTGTGGGTGGAGCCCACGACGGGCCTGGGCGACTGGCAGGCGCGACAGATCGCCTACAAGCTCGGTCTCAAGGGCAAGCAGGTCAAGTCCACGGTCGCCCTGCTCAAGGGCATCTACAAGACCTACGTGGAGACCGACGCCAGCATGCTGGAGATCAACCCGCTGGTGATCACGCCCGAGGACGACGCGGTCGTGCTCGACGCGAAGATGATCATCGACGACAACGGCCTGTTCCGGCAGCCGACGCTGGCGGCGATGGCCGATCCCAACGAGGAGGATCCGGCCGAGGTCGAGGCGCGTAATCACGGCCTGAGCTTCGTCAAGCTGGACGGCACCATCGGCTGCATGGTCAACGGCGCGGGTCTTGCC
>CAZKWG010000883.1:0-3157 GCA_964556105.1 uncultured Enterobacterales bacterium
CTACAACGACTGCAACGACGACCATGGCGCCGACGCCTGGGCCCTCTGCGTCACCACCGAGACCTTCTCACTTGCCATGGCCGACGCCCAGATCGGCGGTGTTGGCGACGATGCCGTCACAGGCATCACATCCGCAGGAGACGCCAACATGGATGGAATTGACGATGTGCTCCTTGCCAACATATACCTGAATGGTGGGACTGTCTACCTCATGCTGGGGCCGATCACCGGCGCGCGCGAGACCACATCCGCCATCGGGAGAATCCATGCCGAGTCAGACGACGATGACGCTGGGTCGATGATGGCGAATGCTCAGGATGTGAATGGTGATGGTTATCCCGATGTTCTCATCGGATCTCCTTATCCCGGCCCCGACGCGGCCTATCTCCTGTACGGGCCCCTGAGCGGAGATCTCGACTTGTCTGCGGCAGATTCCTTAATGGCCAGCTTCGATGGAGACGACTCTGGAGTGGGTGGATCCTTCTCCAGCATCGGCGATACGAACGCTGATGGGTGGGACGACGTCTTGCTGGGGGCTCCAGAACGAGACCTGGCGGGCGCTGAGAGCTCCGCGGGGAGTTGCTCGGCGCAAGGAGCGGGCGAAGGCGACGAGTCTGGAATCGAGGCTGGCGCCGCATACATCATGTTGGGACCGAAAACAGGCTCCATCGCACTGGATGGTGCGGATGGGGTGCTGAGCGGCGAGGATGGCAGTGACCTGGCCGGCGCTGCAGTCTCGGGCCCAGGGGACTTGAACGGAGACGGGCTTCCTGATCTGGTCGTCGGGGCACCAGCAAACTGTGAAGGGGGCGTCCGGGCGGGCGCTGCCTACTTGATCTACTCCCCTACCCCAAGCGAACTAAACTTGAGCGACGCAGACGCCAAGTTGATGGAGTCTGCAACGGACGGCGACCTTGGCGAGAGTGTCGCTGGGGCGGGTGACGTGAATGGCGACGGGACCCCTGATGTCCTTGTCGGCGCTCCTGAGTCCGAGAGCTGGGATGCCACCCTGCAGAAGGGTGTCTTCTACCTGTTCGATGGCCAGACAGTGGGACGAGTTACGACTGCCGACGCCCTGGCCAGGTCCTTCGGCGCTGTTGACGGTGACCAGCTCGGCAGGGCCGTCGCTTCTGCTGACGACACAGACGCCGACGGCTTTTCGGATGTCCTCGTGAGCGCCCCCTACGATGACACAGGTGCTGTTGGCGCAGGTTCAGTCTACATGCTCTTCGGACCTTTGACTGGCACCCACCCCATTGGCGTGGGCGTTCACATGTATCGCTCCACATACTCTGGAACGGGCGGAAAGTGGCTGTCTTCTGGCGATGTCAATGGTGACCGGGTGCCTGATCTCCTCCTTGGGCCAGCTCACGTCGTCCTCGGCGGCGGCGCCATCCTCTCTTCTCTCGGGAGCTGGTGAGGTGCTCGTGCGACCCGCCGCAACGAAGTTTCTGATCTGCCTGCCCATCCTGCTCTTCATGGCTTGCCCTGGTCCAGGCCCGATGGACAAGGGGCCCCCGGTCGATTCGGACACGGAGCAGCGCTTCGACACGGACACGGGGGACAGCACCCACGAGGTAGACACTCACGACACGAGCGAATCGATAGATACATCTTCTGATGACACCGACGACTGTTTCGAGCGCGTCTGGTTCATCGATGTTGACGGCGACGGCTATGGAGATGAGGCCAACCGCATCCGAGCGTGCGAGCAGCCTGACGGCACCATCGAGTTGGGTGGAGATTGCGACGACGCGCGTACCGACGTCTATCCGGGGTCCGTTGAGGTCTGCGGCGACGGGGCCTACAACGACTGCAACGACGACCATGGCGTCGACGCCTGGGCGCTCTGCGTCACCACCGAGACGTTTTCTCTCGTCATGGCCGACGCCAAGATCATCGGTGAAGACAGCGGCGATGTCGCAGGGGCCTGGGTAGACGCCGCGGGCGATGTGAACGGCGACGGCCGCATGGATCTGCTGATCGGCGCACAGTACCGTGATGCCGGCTCGCTGTACGTCGTCCTGGGCCCGGTCAGCGGGACCGTCGATCTGTCCACCGCGATCGGCGAGATTCAGGGCGAGTCTGTTGACGCCCCCGCGCGCGGCGACATCGCCAGCGCCGGGGACATGAACGATGACGGCGCGCTGGACTACGTCATGGGCGCCCCCTCTCCAGGGATAGATGGCGCATACGTCGTCCTGGGGCCGCTCTCCGGCGACGTGAACCTGACCAGCGCCGATGCCCTCTGGGCCTTCACGGACGCCGAGGAGCCCTATATGGGGAGCACCAAAACAGCTTTTGCCGTTGTGGGTCTGGGTGACACCAATGAAGACGGATGGGACGACATCCTGGTCGGCGCGCCGGGGGTCAACGGCATCGACGGCGAAGAGAGCGAGCTGGGGAGCTGTCCCTCCGAGGACGGCGCGTCGAGCGAGCACATGTACGACGCAGGCGCCGCCTACCTCATCGCGGGCCCCACCTCGGGGCGGCACGCCTTCACCGAGGCGCACGCCGCCTTCAACGGTGAAGACGGCCAGGACTACGCAGGCTATGCCGCGGCCAACGCGGGGGATGTCAACGGCGACGGCGTGGAAGACATCCTCGTGGGCGCCCCACAGAACTGCGAGGGGGGCATGAGGGCGGGCGCCGCCTACCTCATCTACCCCCCCGTGGAGGGCGAGCTCAGCCTGGCCGACGCAGACGCCAAGCTCATCGCGACCTTCTCCGAGGACAACGCGGGCATGGAGGTCAACGCCGCAGGCGACGTCAACGGGGACGGCCACCCCGACGTGCTCGTCGGCGCCTCCGCCCCGATGTATGGGGACGCCGCGGACGGACGCGGCTCGGTGTACCTCGTCGAGGGACCGTTCACCGCCGACACCTCCCTGAACGACGCCAAGGCCATGATCATCGGTGAGGCCGACTGGGACTACCTCGGCGAGTCCGCCTCCCCTGCCGGCGACATCAATCTGGACGGACACGACGACATCCTGGTCGGCGCGTACCTGCAAGACACCGGCGGAGAGAACGCCGGCGCCGCCTACCTGGTCTATGGACCCATCTCCGGCGCCCACCCGCTCAGCGTCGGCGTCAAGCTCTACGGACCCAACGCCGACGACCGCGTCGGCATCCAGGCTACCGGCGTCGGCGACAC
>CAZKWG010000884.1:0-3152 GCA_964556105.1 uncultured Enterobacterales bacterium
GCGAGGGCGAGGGGGGCGAAGGCGAGGGCGAGCCCGCCTGCGAGCGCTTCAGCGGGCAGGGTCGCGATCTGTCCGAGTGGTCCATCTCCGGCTTCGGCGCGCCGGACCGCGACTACGACTGGGAGGAGTGGTTCATGACCGCGTCGGACAGCTACACCGACGGGCTGAACTGGGGCCTCCTCGATCTGACGGGGGACGGCGCGCCGGACCTCGTCGTGACCCAGATCGACGAATACGTGACGGGCGGCGACGAGGCGGAGGACGGGCTCGGTCGCTCGGTCTGGATGGTCTACGCGAACAAGGGCGACCGCTTCGCCGCCGATCCCATCGCCTGGTCGCTCCCCAGCTTCGGCGCGCCGGATCGTGACTACGCCTGGGAGGAGTGGTTCAAGACCACGTCGGACAGCTACACCGACGGCCTGAACTGGTCGCTCACCGACCTGACGGGAGACGGCGCGCCGGATCTGGTCGTGACCCAGATCGACGAATACGTGACGGGCGGCGACGAGGCGACGGACGGTCTGGGGCGCTCGACCTGGATGGTCTACGAGAATGTAGGAGACGGCTTCGCCAGCAGCCCCACGACCTGGTCGCTCCCCAGCTTCGGTCGCCCGGACAACGGCTACACCGAGTACTGGGAGGAGTGGTTCATGACCTCCTATGACCACTATACGGACGGTCTGAACTGGTCCATGCAGGACATGGACGGCGACGACCGCCCCGACCTGGTGGTGACCTGGCGCGACGAGTACGTCGGCAGCGGGGACGAGCAGGATGGGTTGGGGCGCTCGGCCTGGATGGTCTACAAGAACCAGGGCGACGGCTTCGCCGACAGCCCCGTGGCGTGGTCGCTGCCCAGCTTCGGGCGGCCGGACAACGGCTACACCGAGTACTGGGACGAGTGGTTCAAGGCCTCCTATGACCACTACACGGACGGCCTGAACTGGTCCGTGCAGGACATGGACGGCGACGGCAAGCCCGACATGGTCATCCACTTCCGCGACGAGAACGTCAGCAGCGGGGACGAGCTGGACGAGATCGGGCGCTCGGCCTGGCTGGTCTACAGCAACCAGGGGGACGGCTTCGCCAGCGACCCGAAGACCTGGGCGCTCCCCCCCGTCGGCCAGCCCGCCGCTGCCTACACGGAGTACTGGGAGGAGTGGTTCCTCACCTACTACGACAACTACACGGACGGCCTGAACTGGTTCCTGCGCGACGTGGACGGCGACGGCTCCACCGAGCTGGTCGTCACCTACGAGGACGAGAACGTGCGCGAGTCGCTCGAGCAGGACGGGCTCGGCGAGCACACCTGGGCGGTCTTCCGGGCGGGCGCCGACGGGTATGAGGTCAACCCTCAGGTCTGGAACCTCCCCGAGATGGAGGTCTCGCCCGACTACGCCTGGGAGAACTGGTACCTGGAGAGCTACGACCGCTACACCGACGGCCTGAACTGGGCGCCCTTCGACCTGAACGGCGACGGCGGCATGGATCTGGTCGTCACCCACGAGGACGACAACGTCATCAGCGGCTCGGAGCTGGACGGCCTGGGGCGCAGCGTCTGGGCGGTCTGGATCTCGGAGTGCGAAGACTGAGGCGCGCTACCCTGGGCTGTGACCCGGCCAGACCGGATGCACGCCGTAGAGGCGGCCGTCGGCGATCTGGTTGATGTCCGGCCCCGGCGAGACGCGGCGCATGCCCACCCCGCCCGAGGTGCCCTGCGCGCTCCAGTAGACCATCCCGCGCAGGCTGCCGTCGCTGTTGCGGGTGTGGTTGATGAAGATGACGCTGTGGCCCTTGCCGCTGTTTCGCCAGAACTGCACGATGTCGCCCGGCTTCAGGCCGGCGAGGCCGCGCACCGGCTCGCCCAGCCCGGCGTCCACCAGCGCGCCCACCGGCCCCAGCTCGTTGCCGTCGCGCACGTACCAGGTCTCTTTGAGCGTCAGCAGGGTCTCGGCGTCCGGGCCCTGATCCTCGCCCACCGCCGCGGCCAGCGCGCGCAGGTAGACCTCATAGGTGATGCCGGAGCAGTGGATGCCGCCCCCCGCCTCCGGCGCCGCCAGCAGCGTGCCGCGCCAGCGCAGCTCCTGCGTGACGCCGTCCGTGTCCACCCCGCGCGACCAGACATAGGGATGGGCCGCGCCCGCGTAGTCGCCCAGCAGCGCGAGGATCGTCTCGTTCAGGGCCACCGGCGCGGCGATCGGCCTCGGCGCCGCCTCGGGAGCGGCGGTCGGCGTCGCCAGCACCTGGCTCGTCGGCGCGGCGGGCGCGGGCGCCGGGGCCGCCTGCGCCGTGCCGAGCGCGGTCGTACCGGGGCCGTCGCCCGCGTCGCAGGCCAGGGCCAGCAGCGGGACGAGGGCGAGCAGGGCCTGGCGGAGGGGGGCGATCATGCGAGGAGCGATGATTTTACGCTCCACGCGCCGGCCGTCAACCCGCACAAGCGCTGGGACCGATCAGAACAGGCTCCCCCGCTGGCTCAGCACGTCGGCGCAGTCCGCGCCCTCGTCTACCTGCTGCATCACGAAGTAGGAGTGCGTCGGGTCCGGGTCGGGCTCGGGCGGAGGCGCCTCGAGCTCGAGCCACCAGGTGTTCGCCGAGACGATCTCCTGCTCCGAGGTCGCGTCCAGATAGCCCTCCACCCGCTCGGCGGAGACGATGACGCCCTCGTAGGTAGACGTGTTGCGTTGGATGACGTAGGCCTCGCCCTCGCCGAGCAGGGCGTTGTCGATCACCACCGTCACACCCGGCTCCCCGTCCCCGTCCTGGTCGAGCACGCGGTCATCGTCGGGGTCGGTGGGCAGGTCGTCGTCTTCCGGGTCGTCCAGCGCCACGCTGACGAGGTCCGAGAAGGGCCCGCCCAGGAAGCTGGCGCCGGTGGTGGCCTCGGACAGGGTGCCGCTGCGCGCGCGAACGGGCATGGTCTCGACGAAGGCGTCCGGGAAGCTGGTCGTGGTCGAGAAGACCTCCGAGCTCTCGATGCCGCAGAGGGTCTCCGTCCAGACCACGTCCGTGCCGGTGCGCTCCCAGGCGATGAGCACGTAGCTGGTCGTGATCGCCGTCTCCTGGTTGTCGGTGAAGCCGCTCGGATCCGTCACGATGGTCGAGAGCACCTGCATCCCCGCCATCGTGCGCAGGTCGGTCTCCGGCTCGGGCTC
>CAZKWG010000885.1:0-3149 GCA_964556105.1 uncultured Enterobacterales bacterium
GCTCCTTCCCCCCAACTCGAGCGCCGGATCGGATGGCGAGGTCGAGCCCCTCGCCGCTGGCGACATGACTGATGAAGACCAATTGTCCCTGGCCGAGCACTTTCAGCCCGCGCTGGTCTACGCCGGCCCCCAGATGTGGCCCGTAACCGTAGCCTACTGCGCGGAGTCTGGTGCGGACCTGCTGGTCTATGCGACGGACGATGTGGACCATTCTGATGGCACTGTCGCTGTGATGAACGTGGACATCGGCGTCACCGACCTCTCTGAGCTGCCTGCAGACGAGTTGGTCTACGGGCTGGACTGTCCCGGTGACAACACCGGGCCGGGATACGAGGAGGCGACCTGGATCACGGAGTGGGACCGTATTCAGTGGGATAAGCCAGATGGGGCACCTTTCCCGCCCACTCACTATGCCCACATCGCCTGGTTTGATCGCGCGGCGGGGCTCATCCTGATCCAGTACTGGATGTACTATCCCTTTGACAAGTTTGCGAACAACCACGAAGGAGACTGGGAGCATATCAACGTCGTCGTGGATATCAGCCGCGCCTCTCCGGAGCTGGTGGACGTGCACTGGTTCTTTCACGGGTGGTCCCTCCAATCCTTCGAGCGAGTGACCAGGATCACAGACGATCAGGGTGGAGACCATGTGGTCGTGTTCGCGGGAGGTTGTGGAGAATTCGACGGCTGGGGCGGATGCTACTCGGGCGCCTCCTTTCCCTGGCCGGGCCAGTATGTCAACGCGGCGCTCTTCGTGGTCGAAGACACTACGCCTCAGGTCCGCCACCTGCACCCCGACGACATCGCTGTCCAGCTGCTGCCTGAGCCCGAGCAGGTCGATTCCTACCCCCTGGAGGTGTCGTGGCTGGCGTTGAAGATCTACTTCGGACAGTGGGAAGTGACCGCGAATTCGTCGGCCATCCTCGTCTTGGGGGGTAATGACGCCCCCCCGCAGCCCGTCTACAAGGGCACCTGGAACAAGGGGCTGAACGACGACCCTTGGCTGGGTGAGGATGACTCCACCTATGCATGGTTCGAGCCACCAGAAGGCTGGAAAGTCCTGTTCAATCCAGGGCACGACGACTCCGTGCGTCCGGAATAGGAATTTTTCTGGACGCCTGGTAACAGACATCTCCCCCTGAGCTCATCTCAGGTAGCAGCCGGTCAATGGCGTATTCGGCGTCCAACGACCTGGCTGTACACCTGTGGCATGGCAGTTGCCTTTCAAGGAAGGCCCGCTCAAACGAGCGTCGGCTGACCTTGATTGGAGCTTCTCTGCTGTTTGCCGAAGATGGAGGGAGAGTCATGAGTCAGAGCCGCCTTTCAGTGCTTCTCGTCGTCTCCACGCTCGCCAACGCCGCGTCGGCCGGCATCTTCGAGGACAACCCTCCGAAGATGCTCGTCCACCTGCTGCCTCCGCCGACCTACGCCCAGAGCGCCCCCCCCTCTGTCAGCACGGCGCCTACGCGCGTAACCGCCTGGCTTCAGGAGGTCCGCTGGCTGGGCTGCAACGGCGGCGAACTCACAGTGCTCGTCGAGGAGTACGTGGACCTTGGCCAGGGCTTCTCCATGGATGTCCCGCGAGGCCGTTGGTGCGCCGTGGAGCCCGAGCTGCTCGATGTGGAGGTGACTGAACTGGAAGGCACGACGCAGACGGTCGAGGTGACCGGCGCGCTCAGCCTGCCGCTAACCGGCATGAGAGCGGGGTGGCTCACCTACTCGACCGACGGCGCCCTCCCGGGCGAGTTGATGCTGGTGGGCGACCTCTCCAGCACGGCCAGCTCCGACGAGTAGCGGCTCGGCTACAATTCCTCGTCGATCCAGGCTGATAACGGAAAAAACTGGAGATTGAGGCGAAACACTGCGACACGCTCTGCTCTTCGGGCGGAGCGTGATCGCGGTGCCCACTCGGGCTCCGGCTGCTTGCAGAGGTCCATCCACTCGGCCTGCCACCGCGTGAACATGCGCTTCAACTCTGGAAGCCTGCTCGCGGGGACCAACTGTGTACCAGCCGTAAAGTGCCGATCTTCCTCTGGGAGATCCTTCAGGACCTGCTTTGCCCGGTCGAGCATCCATCGATGCATGTGCATACCCGCGCGTTGCCGCTCCCGCCGAAGTGCCTCTGCGTCTGCACCTTCTGAGTCCACCGCGGCGATCAGATTGTGAGCCGGGCGCACCCGCCCGTGCTCGCCTCGGACGAGGAGGCCCAGGCGTAGGAGCAGCTCGATCGCGCGCTCCGCTTCCTGAAGTTGCACCGGCGGGATGAGGTGATCGCGAAGCCAGCGGGGGTTCGCCTGAAAGCTCGAACTTTCTGCCAGAGCTAGGATCGCAACGTTCTCCCACTGCGAGAAGAGGTCGTACTGCTCGACCGTGATGCGGTGCGCCTCTCGGAAGCGCTTGTCGGCATAGATCTGCCGGCGCGCCCGATCGCGAGCCTCCGATCTCTCATCAGCGCGGTCGAAGACCACCAGCAGCCTGAAGAATTCCGCCTCATCCGGCGTCAGGCCCAGGGCCGCTGGGAACCGCTCCAGGTACTCGTCCGTCAGGCTGCGCCGCTTGCCGGGATCGCTGTGAAGCAGCGCGGTGACAAAGCTCGGAGCGCATCCCAGGTCTCGGGCCAGGCTGCGCCGATTTCGTACGGCAGGGCGGACTGCCAGCCAGGCGTCAACGAAGGCACGCCAGTCGAGGAAGGTGTAGATCACGGGGGAGGAGGAGGGCATGTCGCAGGGTCCTGAGGGGGGCGAGGGTCAGCCTCGGCGGGAGTCTAACACCAGTTCACAGTTCGTGTACGACGACAGATGCGTGCGTTCACGAAGCCGCGACAGCACACAGCAGGCCGCCGCAACTAAGCAAGCTATATATTAAGTTATCTTACATAATCTGGAGTACTAAACGCCTACGCACTGCAACATCACGGGAGAGAGTTCACACTCTGTGATCCCTTTCGGACTGGGGCGGCCTGTACTCGCGAACGTAGAAGTGCTAGTCAATGTAGAGAAGCGCGAACGTTCAAGGCAACTGAGGTGAAGGCCACTGAGATGGAGGACCGGTCGGAAGAAGAGCAGCGGAGCGAGGCCACCAGCCATAGGGTCAGAATTTCTGACGACGCCAGTAACAGGTCGGTACCGCGAACCCCATGGGGGGTAGTA
>CAZKWG010000886.1:0-3141 GCA_964556105.1 uncultured Enterobacterales bacterium
CCGGCACGCCCGGCGAGATCGCCACCTTCTGCTCGACCACCTATGGGGTGAGCTTCCCGCTGCTGGCCAAGCAGGAGGTCAACGGCGCCAACCGCAGCCCGCTCTACCGCTGGCTGATCGGCAGCCCGGCGGGCAAGGGCGAGGACATCAGCTGGAACTTCGAGAAGTTCGTGGTGGGTCGCGACGGCAAGGTGATCGCCCGCTTCGCGCCGCAGGTCAAGCCCGAGGATCCGAGCCTGGTCGCCGCGGTCGAGGCGGCGCTGGGCTGAGGCTCACGCCTGCGCGTCAGGGAGACCGCCGCCCCCGGCGCGCCGCGAGGCCGCCGAGCAGGGCGGCGAGCATCCCCAGGGAGCTGCCCTCCCGTCCCGTCGCGCAGCCGCAGCCGCCCTCCTTCTGCGCCGGGTCGCCGGTCTCGCTCGGCGCTCCCGTGTCCGGATCGCCCGTGTCCGGATCGCCCGTGTCCGGATCGCCCGTGTCTGGCTCACCCGTGTCCGGATCGCCCGTGTCTGGCTCACCCGTGTCTGGCTCACCCGTCTCGGCGCTCCCGCTCCAGGGGTAACTATAACCCAGGGTGGAGTCGAAGACCGTGTCCGCGGCCAGGGTCTGGGCCCAGAGCACGTCGTCCGGGTCGGTGAGCGCGCCGCCGCTCAGGCCGACCGGCGAGCTGCCCGTCATCGTCGCGTAGAAGACGCAGGCGGCCAGGTAGGTGCCGAGCGTAGACGGGTGGCGGCCGTCCTCGTCGTAGAGCCGGTAGAAGCGGCTGTCCGTGGCCAGCGGGTCGGCGCCGGCCGCGACCTCGCGCTCCCAGGCCAGCGCGTACGCCGGTCCAACAGGGGCGATCCACGCGGGCTGGGAGCCCTCGCTGGCGGCGTCGCGGTAGGCGGCGTAGCCCTCCTTCAGGCGCTCCTGCATCGTCTCGAAGTCCGGGAAGAGCTCCGGGTTCGTCTCGTCGCCGGCGCGATAGCCCCAGGTCAGGAAGAAGAGGGTCTGGGCGCCGCGCGCCTCGGCGTAGGCGTCGAGCGCGGGAGCGGCGGCGAGGCTGGCGCGGTAGTCGGCCTGGGTAGCTGGAAAACCCGGGATCTGCGACTGATCCTGAAGGACCACCCAGTCCCAGCTCACCCCCTCGGCGGCCAGCGCCGCCGCCCAGTCGGTGCCCGCCGTCTCGACCTTGGAGAGGTGGTTGGAGAGGGTCAGCCCGCCCTCCGCCAGCCGCGTCGCCTCGCCGTCTGCCCAGGATGGCGCGCCCTCCTGGAGCAGCGCCAGCGTCGCCTGATCCAGCTGGCCGTCGAAGGTGAAGCTGTTGCCGAGGAAGAGGGCGCGCTCGGCGTGCGCGGGCCCGAGGAGGGAGAGCGGGAGCAGGAGGCTGAGCATGCGCTCAGGATAGCGCGGTCGGGGGGTGACGGAGGTCTGTCCGTCGACGGACCGACGACTGTCACCCCCTGCCAGGATCGCGATCCTCTTCAAACGTTCATGATGTCGAGATCAGGGGCTGGCACGGCCCTTGAAACAGGAGCGGACATCGCGAGGTGTCCATGCTCCCCTTCCTGTCGCTGCTCTCTCTTCTGGCCTGTGACCCCGGCTCCCTGTCCGACCTGCTCGCCGCGCCCGCCGATCCTCCCCACCAGGGCGAGCCCGCCGGCCTGATCTACGAGATCTACGTCCGCTCCTTTCAGGACTCGGACGGCGACGGGATCGGCGACCTGAACGGCGTGCGCGCCCGCCTCGACCACCTGAGCGGGCTGGGCGTGGGCACGATCTGGCTCATGCCCCTGCTTCAGAGCTTCGGCCCTGCCGGCTACGACGTCACCGACTTCGACACGATCACCGCCGCTTATGGCAGCCCCGACGACCTCGCCGCCCTGGTTGAGGAGGCCAACGCCCTGGACATGCGCGTGATCGTGGACCTGCCGTTCAACCACGTCCACCGCTCCCACCCCTGGTTTGAGGCGGCGGAGACCGGCCCGGACAGCGACCTCCGCTCCTGGTTCCGCTTCGAGGGCCGGGCGCCCGAGGGTGAGCGCTGGTTCGCCTCTCAGGCCGAGGGCAGCTACTACGCCTACTTCGGCGAGGAGATGCCCGATCTGGACTGGGAGCGGCCCGCCGTGCAGGAGGCGATGGGCGCCGTCTTCGATCGCTGGCTGGAGGCTGGCGCCGACGGCTACCGCCTGGACGCCGTGCTCATGCTGGTGGAGGAGGGCGAGGTGGTGGAGGGCTCGGACGGCTCGCACGCGCTGATGGCCGAGCTCTACGCGAGGACCCACGCGGCGCACCCCGACACCTTCTTCCTCGCCGAGGCCAGCGCCTGGGAGGTCGAGGACAGCGTCTCCTGGCTCGGCGGCGAGGACGCCCCCGAGAGCGACGCCGTGCTCGACTTCCCCCGCCGCGACGCCCTGCTGGACGCCGTCGAGAGCGGCGAGGTACAAGCCCTGGTGGATCTCATCGACACGCAGGTCCGGCTGGGCGGCGCCGCCAACATGGCCGGCTTCCTGGGCAGCCACGACGTGGATCGCCTCCCCGAGATCGTCCCCGACCCCGAGGCCCGCCGCGCCCTGCGCGTCGCCCAGCTGCTCCTGCCCGGCGCCCCCGTCCTGTACTACGGCGAGGAGCTCGACCTGCCCAACGCCAGCACTGGCACCGGCCAGGACTACGCCATGCGCGCCCCCATGCCCTGGAGCGCCGACCACGACGCGGGCTTCACCACGGGGAGCGCCTGGTTCACGCTCGACCCCGGCTACCGGGAGGGCTGGAACGTCGCGGACCAGGAGGCCGATCCGGAGAGCATGCTCCACCTGATCCGCGCGCTCTCCTGCCTGCGGGCGGCGCACGGCCTGGACGAGGACACCGGCTGGGAGCCCGAGGACGCGGGGTCGAGCGTGCTCGCGTTCACGCGGGACGACGGCCGGCTGAGCGTGCGCGTGAACCTGCGCGCGCAGGCGGCGGACGGCCTCGCGGGCTGGGGGTTCGCGGTGCAGAGCGAGCGCGGGGCGGGGTGTGGCTTGTAGGGGCGGGGCGAGCTGCGGGGTGGAACGGCGGTGGGGGGGCGGGGCGGAGCGAGCTGCGGGGTGGAACGGCGGAGGCGTTCCTGCCACGCCGACCAACAGAACCCCCTCCCCCCTCCGGGGGGGAGGTGCCGCGGAGCGG
>CAZKWG010000887.1:0-3140 GCA_964556105.1 uncultured Enterobacterales bacterium
AGAAGAGCGCCCGGCGATCGACCTCACCGTGCTCACGCCGCAAGACATCCTCGAGGATCAAGCGCCAGAGGGAGGCTGCAGTCAGGAAGTCAAGGCCAGGTCCGAAAGCTGCCTGCCCCCTGGTGCTCGATGCCCGGGCCAGTGCCTTCCAGTCGCGCCTGAGGACATCCTCCAACACCAGGTCCATCGCGCTGATCAGATCGTAGGCGTGGGCAGGGGGGGGGGCTGGGAGTGCCCCATTTCCCTCTCGTGGTGCAGCGTGTCTCGTCCGGACCACGGCAGCCTCGAGGGCTCGACCGAGGTAGGAGTATGCCAGCGTGTGAAGAACACTGATGGCCTCGCCCTCCAGAATAGGCCTGTTCAGTGTCCATCCGAGGGCCGAGTCTGCGGGAGGCCTGCCAGATAGAGATAGAGCGAGCCCGTTCAGCCCTAACAGCTGAAGGAGCTTGACCGCGTCGGGGGGAGGCGGAGCGCCATCCGTCCCGGAGGGGGGCTGCGCCAGTTGAGGCAGCCGAACGACCAGCGCGAGCGCCCAGAGGTTGCCTGCCGCGCGATCTATTCGCCAGGCTTCTAGGTCCTGCTCGAGTCCTACCTTGAGAAACAAGGACCACCAGCTGGCGGCCTCGAAGGCATTTGGCAGCAGAGAGACACTCTTTTCCTCATCTCCTTCGATGAGCAACTTCTGAAAGAGGCGCTCCGTTGCTTCCTCGGCGACCATCTCCACAGCGAGCATACGGCGGTCTTCTGGACCGTCAGCGCGCTCCAGGAACTGTTGGCGCCTTGAGAGGGCCCGGCCCAACTCGTGCAGCTTCCTGTCATCTTCGATCCGCGAGACGTGTGCCCGGTTGACGAAGGTCCACGCTGCGTAGGTCGTCTCAGAGTGCTCCTCGCAGGCAGCCATGTGGCGGAGAAGGGAGAGATCAAGAAGGCCAAGCTGGGCTAGGTCAATCTTCGCGAGATCAAAGTCGGTGTCATCGCGGGTCCCGCGCATCAGGAACAACGGGATACATGGGATGGCACGCTCAGCGAGGCCATCGCATTGGATCTCGTCAGCGGGCGTTCCCACAATCGTCCCGGCTGCGCCGAGCTGTTGCGATAGGGATATCGGAGTGTCTTGGCCAAAGTGGTGCACGAGGGCTGTCCGAATGTACCGCTCCGTCACAGCCTGATCGCAGCGTTCGACGAGCGCATCAGCTTGGTCCGACGTTCCTGCCTCTCCGTCAGAAGGCCCGACGGACGATAGCGTGATCAGCGTGACGAGCGACATGAGGGCCAGTCGAGGTGCATCAGTCATTGGGGTCATCTCTCCACGGTGCGGCGCCTGAGAGCAGCTGCAGGCAGACGTTCTGAGTCCCGGCAGGGACCTTTCCCTGCTCGCACAATGGCCAGAGCGCAGAGAAGGTCAGCTGCCACGCGTCCCTCAGGTCGCCATAGGCTGGCATTGTGCACGTTTCATAGGCCTGCGTCGGGCAAAGCCCCTGTGGCCGCAACAGAGTGCTTCCGTCAAAGTGTATTGCAGAGGGCTTTCGTCCGTCTGGAGCTACGAGGAAACAGCCAGGAACACCATCCGTGACACTGACCCCTAGAGAGGAACTTCCGAGGGTGCTGACTTCATCCAAGTCTGCGCCGGTCGTGTCTGTATGACGCACCGGCGGCATGGTCGAACAGCTCAGGTGAGCATCCACGTCGGCGACCTCCGCTGTTCTACGCTCAACGAGTGGAGTCCCCGCCCAGATGCCCGACGAGGAGATGATCTCGAAACCGTTGTACTCGAGGAGATGGTGACCGGCCGGTGTGGCGAGCGCTTGGAAGGCTCCGGAGGTGACGAGGGCGAAGCGGCGGAGGTCAGCGGCGCCATCATGATGGACGGCCACCAGAGAGACCAGATGGCCAGTCTTGGGCGGGGGGGGCGGTCTCTCTCTTACCCATTTGCCCTCAAATTCTATCCCCCCCTCGCTCGAGCTTTGCCTTCTTGGCATAGCTGGGGTCGGATCATCCTGCCGAGAGGGGGACTCGGGGCGTCGAAGGTCACAGCCGAAGGGGTCCGCTGTGCTCTCGCGGTCGTCGCGCACGTCCTCCCACAGGTCGCAGGCTTCTATAGTCCGATAGGTCGTGAGGCTATCGCTCGCGCCCATCAAGCTCTCCGTGACCTTCAACGTGGCTTCGAGGACCTGTGCCGATCTAGCTTTGTCCTCCTTCGCGTCAGCGCCTTGCTCCGCCTCATGGAGCGTCAGGGCGAAGTCGATGAGCAGCGCCACCCAGCGCTCGAGGGGGTCGTCCTGCCGGTTTGCGGCGGATGCAGTACGCTCGGCCGCGAGACCTGGCGAGGACATCGACGGCAAGAGCGCCAGCACCACCCAGGCTCGTCGCAGATGTGTCCGCGCTACCACGACGATCCTCCGTCGGAGCTGTCCTCGGGTGGGAATTCTTCCGCGTCTACGCAGGCGCCGACGTCATCGAGGTGGTCTGAGGTGTCCTCATCGGTCACCAGACACCGTTGGTCGGTGAGGCAGGCGAGCAACGAAGGGCCGCATGCATCATCCGTGTACGTGAATCCGCCCGTAGAGTATCCGCTGAACCCGTCGCACTGTGTCGAGTCCTTGTCGATGCGACTGCAACCACAGACGAAGGCCGACGCTACGAGCAAGAAGCCTTCTCGTGTGACGGTCAACCCGGACATCACGGGGCTCAGGACCTCTGCGACCTGTGGATCTGCCTCCACGAGATCGTTGACGCAATCGCTAAACTCGGTGTATACGCCGTCGAGGGAGGGTGTCTCCAGGTCGTCGCTGCTCTCGCGCAGCCCGAACTCAGCGGTGAGACGTGCAAGATCGAGCGGGCGCTGAAACTCCGTGTAGAGGAGGGTTACGGGCTCGGTCGCTTGTTCGGTCGGTATCCCGGCGAGTTCGAGATAGGTGAGATAGCGCGCGATGTCCTCGTCGACCTTCTCCTCGGCGACGGAGATGCTCCCGCTCGGCACGTAGGTCTCCTCGACGATCTCATAGACGCACTCAGGGAAAAGTGCGGACACGTCGGGGTTGGAGATCCCATCGCGCCAGTGGCGGTAGATCTCGTCAGCGAAGGGGAGGTAGCCCTTGGAGTGACAGTAGATGCAGGAGATCCCGTTGACGATCGTCGGC
>CAZKWG010000888.1:0-3130 GCA_964556105.1 uncultured Enterobacterales bacterium
CGCCCCGCCCCACCCCCCCTCCCCCCTCGTGGGGGAGGTGCCGCGAAGCGGCGGTGGGGGGGTGCCTGCCTTCCAGCCGGCCAGTCCGGCAGACGCCCCCATCGAATTCCCCGGCCCCAAGCTCTCCCGCGCCGATCTCGAGTACATCTCCCGCGGCCCGATCTCCCATCGCCTCGGCCCCGTCTTCGAGCGCCAGGACGGCTTCGCCCGCCAGGTGCGCATGCCCGCGCCGCCGCTCCTGCTCGCCGACCGCGTGCTCGGCATCGACGTCCCGCCCGGCGAGCTGCGCCCGTCCGTCATCTGGACCGAGACCGACGTGGCCTGGGACGCCTGGTACCTGCACGAGGGCGTCATGCCTCCCGGCGTGATGATCGAGGCCGGCCAGGCCGATCTCCTGCTGGTGAGCTGGCTCGGCATCGACTTCCTCAACCAGGGCGAGCGCGTCTACCGCCTGCTCGGCTGCAACCTCTCCTGGCACGGCCCCGTCCCGGTGCCCGGCGAGACCCTGCGCTACGAGATCCACATCGACGGCTTCGCCAGCCACGGCGACGTGCGTCTCTTCTTCTTCCGCTACGACTGCACGGTCAACGGAGAGCTGCGCCTGCGCGTCCGCGGCGGTCAGGCCGGCTTCTTCACCGACGAAGAGCTGAACGACTCCGAGGGCGTGATCTGGAGCGCCGAGGAGGCCGCCGCCGAGCTGGTCCAGGACCCGCAGCTCGACCCGCCGCTGGTGCCCTGCGAGAAGCGCGCCCTCAGCAAAGACGAGCTCGCCGCCTTCGCCGCCGGCGACCTGGAGACCTGCTTCGGCCCCGCCTTCTGGCCCGCCCACACCCACGTCCGCACTCCGCGCATCGCCGGCGGGCGCATGCTCATGCTCGACCGCGTGCTGGCCCTCGATCCCCGCGGCGGGCCCTGGGGGCGCGGCTACCTGCTGGCTGAGCAGGACCTCAGCCCGGACGCCTGGTTCTTCGACGGGCACTTCCACGGCGACCCCTGCATGCCCGGCACGCTGATGCTGGAGGTCTGCGTGCAGACCATGGCTATCTACCTGGCCTCTCACGGCGTCACCCTCGCGCGCGACGGCTGGCGCTTCCAGCCCGTGCGCGGCGCCGTCTACCCCATGCGCTGCCGTGGCCAGGCCACCCCGCGCTCGCGCAAGGTCACCTACGAGGTCTTCGTCGAGCAGCTCTGGACCGGCCCGCAGCCGAAGCTCATCGCCGACGTGATGGTCAGCGTGGACGGCCTCGCCGCCTTCCACTGCCGCCGCCTCGGGCTGGAGCTGGTCCCCGACTGGCCGATCACCAGCCGCCCCGACTGGCTCTCCGAGGTGGGACGCGATCCCGACGAGGGCCTCCCCACCGAGCCGCCCAGCGCGCCCTTCGGCCCGTTCTCCGTGCTCTCCTCCGCGGTCGGCCGCCCCTCGGACGCCTTCGGACCGCCCTACCAGGTCTACGACGGCGCCCGCCGCGCCCCCCGCCTGCCCGGCCCGCCCTACCACTGCATGACGCGCGTCGTACACGTAGACCAGCCCCAGGGCAGCATGGCCGTCGGCGCCACGGCCCAGGTCGCCTACGAGGTGCCGCGCGACGCCTGGTACTTCCGCGAGGGCCGCGGCGTCATGCCCTTCGCCGTGCTCTGCGAGGTCGCGCTCCAGCCCTGCGGCTGGCTGGCCAGCTGGCTCGGCTGCGCGCTGGGCGACGAGGACGTCTTCTTCCGCAACCTGGACGGCGTCGGCACCCTGCACGCCCACGTTGGACCGGACGCGGGCGAGCTGGTCACCACCACGACGCTGACGAAGCTGTCCAAGCTGGGCGGCCTCACCCTGGTCGGCTTCGACGTCGCGGTGCACAGCAGCGTTGGACCTGTCTACACGCTCAGCACCGGCTTCGGCTTCTTCCCTGAAGAGAGCCTGCGCAGCCAGGCCGGGCTCGCCGCCAGCGGGGAGGAGCGCTCCTTCGTCGCCGCCAGCGGCGAGGCGAGCGCCTGGTTCACGCGGTCCCCGGAGCCCGCCGGCCCCTGGCAGCAGGGTACCGCCGGACTGCCCGAGGATCGTCTGCTCATGTTGGATCGGATCGTCCAGAACGAGCCCATGGGCGGCAGACACGGCCGCGGGCGCCTGCTGGCCGAGCACGACGTAGACCCCCGCGCCTGGTTCTTCAAGGCGCACTTCTTCCAGGATCCAGTACAGCCTGGATCCTTGGGCCTGGACGCCATGTATCAGTTGTTACGCTATGCTGCGTTGCAGCGTGGCGTCGCCGCCAAAGAGCAGGCGCTCCAGCCTATGTTGGGCCAGCCCATGTCCTGGAAGTACCGCGGTCAGGTGCGGCCTCACAACAAGCGCGTCAGCGTCGTGCTCGACCTCGCCCCGGCGTCAGACGGCGCGGTCGTGGCGGGCGACGCGGCGCTGTGGGTGGACGGCCTGCGGATCTACGAGGCGACGGGGCTCGGGCTGGGCGGGGGGTGAAACGTCTCTCGATCCATGGTCACCTCCTGGGTTCGGAAGGTTGACCGGGCGGCCGATCTGGAGCATAGTTCAGGCGTGGGAGGTGTTCATCCGGCCTGTCCCCGACACCACGGGCACCCCAGACGCAGCACGGAGACGCGCTGGCGTTTACTTCTCGGTGTCTCTTCGTGCTCCGCATGCGATCGACGCCATCGCCAGGGAGATCGGTGAAGCGTTGCAGGTGACGCTCGAGCGCTGCAGCGAACGCGGCCTGCAGGGGGACTGGCAAGGCGAGGCCTTGGGTCTGCGTCTCTGGCTGTTCGTGGCCGATCCGCCCGAGCCCGGCGTGCCGCCCCGTCATGCCCTCATCGGCGGTCCAGAACACGATTGTCCGCCCGGAGAACACTGGGCGGACATCAGCGATTACGTGAGCGAACACCTCAGCTTTCGCACGGGGCGCCCTTGGACGCCGTCAACATCGGAGGGTGGCCCGGCCTAGGATTCGAGGACTCGGGCGAGCTGCTCACGACCACGAAGCTGTCCTGGCTGGGCGGCCTCACCCTTCGCAGACCCCGGCGAAGACCTCCCAGTGGTCGAGGCCGACGCCCTCGGAGCAGTAGTCTCGGCTCAGCACGAGGTCGGCGATCCCGTCGCCGGTGAGGTCGGTGGTGGTCCAGTAGGGGTAGC
>CAZKWG010000889.1:0-3127 GCA_964556105.1 uncultured Enterobacterales bacterium
GAACTGCTCCGGGTGCCAGCCCGGCCAGAACCCATGGTAGTCGACGCCGCGGTATCCCTGCTCGTCCTTGCCCGGCGTGGGCGCGGGGTTGGACCAGACCAGGGCCAGGGCCAGCCGGCCGAGCGAGTAGAGATCCGTCCAGGGGCCGTAGTCGCGACGGCGCCCCTGAACCTGCTCCGGCGCCATGTAGTTCGGGGTGCCGGCGGTCGGACCGCGGGCGGCGGTGCGCTCGGCCAGCTCCGGCAGGTGCGCCAGCCCGAAGTCGGCCAGCTTGATGCCCGGCCGCAGGTCCTCGTCCGTGCAGATGAGGACGTTCGCCGGCTTGAGATCGCGGTGGATGACGCCGCGGGCGTGGGCGAAGGCCAGCGCGTCGAGCAGGCCGAGCAGCACCTCGCGGCACTCGATCCAGGCCAGCCGCCCGCACCAGGGCCCCAGCGTGCCGCCGTGCGCGAGCTCCATGGCCAGGAAGGGGCTGCCGGCCGTGAGCGCGCCCTCGGAGCGATCGGAGGCCTCCTCCGAGACCTCGCCGTGGTCGAAGACCAGCGCGATGCCGGGGTGGTCCAGGCCCGCCATGGCCCGCACCTCGTTGCGGAAGGCCACCAGGAAGAAGCTGCGGCGCATCCCCTTGGCGGTCAACACCTTGACGGCGACGGGCACCTGCTGCGCCCGATGGACGCCGCGCCAGACCTCACCCATGCCGCCACGGCCGATGGGCTCGAAGAGATCGAAGGGGCCGAGCGGGATCAGGCTCAAACGTGGCTCCCGTCCAGACTCTCCTGATCCTCGCGCAAAAGATGCTTCAACGCGCGGATCTCCTTGCGCCATCCGAGGACCAGCCACTGCTCGAGCGCCAGCGACCAGGCCATGCGAGCGCGGGCCAGCTGGCCGGCGGCGTAGGCCAGATCTCCTCCCAAGGTCGCGGTGCGCGCGATGAAGACGTCCACCTGTCCGTTCTCCTGGAGCATGTCCCCGGCGATGCCCAGATGCCGATCGAAGTTCGACCACTCGCCCAGAGCCGCGTAGCACGGCAGGAGCCAGGCGTGCACTGCGCTGGCCAGACCATGCTGCCCGCGACGTTCGAGCGTTGTCAGCGTGGACTCGAGGACGCGCCGCGCCTCGGCGAAGCGCCCGCGGGAGAGATCGCCCAGCGCCATCCTCGACTCGACCAGGAGGACGTGGCGGGTCTGGAGCGTGCGATGGAGGGCGAGGGCCTGCCCCCACCACGCCTCGGCGTTCTCGGCGTCCCCTTCCTGCCAGGCCACGTCGCCCAGCAGGACGAGGCAGTCGGCCTCGCGTCCGCGGAGGCCCCTCCCGTGGAGGGCGCCGAGCGCTCTCAGCGCGTTCGCGCGCGCTTTTCCGGTGTCGCCAGCGCGGACGGCCACGCAGCCGAGGCCCAGCCAGCAGCGGGCGGCCTCGGTGGTGTCGCCGACCGCCTCGCGCTCGGCGGCGGCGCGCCCGAAGCCGCTCGCCGCCTCGTCCAGCAGCCCCAGCTCCAGCAGGACCTCGGCCTGTCCACGCCGGCAGGCGGCCAGGAGCGTGGCGTTGCCCGAGGCGCGCGCCCAACGTTTCGCGTCCTCCAGCAGGGTGACGGCCTCATGGTTGTCGCCGATGCGCGCGGCGATGCGGGCGCAGCTCCACAGGGCCTTGGCGCGAAGCTCCGGCCACCCGTTGCGGCTGGCGGCCTCGTCTGCGCGGGCCGCCCAGGCGGCGGCGAGATCCCCTTTGCCCTGCTCGAGAGCGCAGCGGCTCCACAGCACCCACCCCTCGCAGACGCGCTCGTCGTCCTCCCGCAGGCCGAGCTGACCGAGCGCGCGATCGCGCTCCTCCAGCAGGGCGGCGCAGCGGTGCAGCTCTCCAGCCTCGAAGCGCTCTTCGGCCGCGGCGAGGAGCGGATCGATGCCCATCTCGACGTGGCCCGCGTGCACGAGGTGCCGACCGAGGCGCTCGTACTGGCCGGGGCGCGGGCGGCCCTCGCGGGAGATGGCGACCTCGAGCAGGCGGGCCGCGACCCGGTGATGGCCCGGCCAGCGCCCGGCCTCGCGCGCCCGACGGATCAGGGTCTCGCGCAGGAGGCTGCTGGAGAAGGCGAAGCCCGACCAGGGACCCGTGGGCTCGCAGCGGGCGAGGCGCCAGCCCAGCAGGACCTCGACCAGCTCCCAGGAGGGAGCGAGCCCGGCCAGGGCGCAGGCGTCCCGCCACTCGGCGCCGTCCACCTCCAGCCCGAGCACCGCGGCGAGCTCCAGCGTGGCGGCGCTCGTCGGGTCGCGCCCGGCCATGAGGCGCTCGACCCGCGCGTCCCAGACGGCGTAGAGGTCATCGGGCAGGTTGATCGCCTGCCCCTCGGAGAGGCGGTAGCCGCGCTCGGCGTGGACCAGCATGCCCCGCTGCGCCCAGTCGGCGACCAGCTCGACGGCGAAGCGTGGGCTGCCGGCGACGTGACCCTCCACCTGTCCGGCCAGCCCGGCCTCCAGCCCGAGCTGATCGCGGATGAGGGCCAGGCTGGCCTCCGAGGGCAGGGGCGGGACCGGGAGCCTGCGGACGTCCGGGCGGGCGAGCAGCGCGTCGAGGCTGGCGGAGACCTCGGGCCGCTCGGCCAGCGCGTCTTCGCGCACGGTCAGCACCAGCAGGACGGAGGCTGGCGAGTAGGCCTGGGCTTCCAGGACCTGCGCGGTGAAGGCCAGCGCCTCCTCGCTCCAGTGGACGTCGTCCAGCCAGACGATGACGGGGCGCTCGCGGGCGCTGAACTCCAGGAAGCGGCGCAGCACGACGTAGCGCGCGGCCGTCGGCTCCTGGTGCGAGGCGAGGACGGAGGGCGCGAGCAGATCGGTGAGCGCCTCGACGTCGTTGTCCCCCTCGACGCGACGGCTGAGCGCGCGGGCTACGCGCAGGGCCACCCCCTGGCGCGACATGCCGTTGGTGCGCAGGGCGCGCGAGACCATCGCGAAGACGCCCTCCCCCGGCGCGGGCTCGGGGCCGTGCTCGGCCTTGAACATGCTCGCCGCGCCGAGCTCGTGGGCGCGCTCGCACAGCCACTCCGCCAGCCGGCTCTTGCCGGTGCCGGTGGGGCCGATGAGGATGACCGCCCGCGCGCGCCCCATGCGGCGGACGCGCGCGAGCGTCTCCCAGA
>CAZKWG010000890.1:0-3118 GCA_964556105.1 uncultured Enterobacterales bacterium
AGCTCATCATGAGCCGGCAGCTCCTGGTGATCTGCGGCGCCGGCGTGAGCCTGGCGGCGACCGGCGGTAACCCGGTGGCGGGATGGAAGGGGCTGCTCCTGCATGGGCTGGCGCGCTGCGAGGCGCTGGGCCTCGGCGACGCGAAGTGGGCCGCTCGCCAGCGCCTCCTGCTCGAGGAAGGGGACACCGACGAGTGGATACAGGTGGCGCAGCAGATCGCGAAGCGGCTGGGCGCTCCGAAGGGTGGTGAGTACACCCGCTGGCTCCGTGAGTCCGTCGGTGCCATGAAAGCAAACGATACAAGCCTGTTACAGGCTATCGCTGCGCTGGGGTGCCCCATCGCGACCACCTGCTATGACCACCTGTTTGAGTACACCACCGGCCTTCGGCCCGTGGCCTGGGACGAGCCCGCCGAGGTCGAGCGCCTCCTGCGCGGCGACGAGCCCGGTATCCTCCACCTGCACGGCCACTGGCGGCGCCCGGAGTCCGTGGTGTTCGACCTGGAGAGCTATCTCCGCGTCCGCGACGACCCGCACGCCGAGGCGGTGCGCAAGGCGCTGCGGACCTTCCACAGCCTTCTCTTCATCGGCTGCGGCGCCACCACCGAGGACCCCAACATCGGCGCCTGGCTGCGCTGGTCGGGCGAGGTCTTCGCCAGCACGCAATACCGCAACTACCGCCTGGAGAAGGACGCCGACGTCGTCCGCGTGCAGGCCGAGCACCCGTCCGCCCAGCGCCTGTTTGTGCTGGGGTACGGCCCCGACCACGCCGCGCTGCCCGGCTTCCTGCACAGTCTGGTGACCTGAGCCCAGCCCTGTCACACCCGGCCCCGCCCATGCCATAACAGCGAGGTGCGCATGCCCGCCGGCCCCATCGCTGACCCCGTCACCGCCCAGCCGGGCGGGGTGGAGGGGTCCGTGTCCGGCCCGACGGTCGCCTCCCAGTCGGCGTCGGGTGGGATGATCTTCAACGCGCCGGTCACCATCATGGGCGGGCAGGTCGGGCCGGTGATCCACGGGGGAGCCGCCCCACCCGGAGACGTCCCCGACGAGG
This sequence comes from uncultured Enterobacterales bacterium, assembly GCA_964556105.1. GTDB lineage: Bacteria > Myxococcota_A > UBA796 > UBA796 > CAZKWG01 > CAZKWG01. Next base: position 1,054 of record CAZKWG010000890.1, read on the forward strand.
CCGCCCTGCTGGAGCGCCTGCGTGAGCGCGCTCGTGAGCGCACCCGCCTGCCCGAGCTGTTCCGGGTCCGCGGCGGGCCCGACGCCTTCGAGGAGGTCGAAGTCGAGCTTTCCGTGAGCGCCGATCTCGACGCCGTTGAGCCCCACGGCCCCTTCCCGCAGGCTGACGAGGCGACCTGCCTGTTTCTGAGCGGCGGGGGCCTGCCCGCCGGCCGCTTCCCGCTGGACAGGCTGCTCACGCTGCCGGGGGAGCGGTGGGTGATCCTCGGCACCCCCGGCAGCGGCAAGACCACCTGCCTGCGCCGCCTGGGCCGCCAGATCGCCGAGGCCCGCCAGCGTGTCCCGCTGCTGCTACGCATCGACGAGCTGGGCGGCGTGGACGAGCTGAGCGGCGTGAACGCGCTGCTGGAGGAGATCGCGCCTGGCGCCAGCGCGGCCTTCTGGGCGGAGGCGAGGCGCGGCCAGGTCGCTGTGCTGGTGGACGGGCTGGACGAGGCCACCAATCCCGCCGCGACGCGCCAGGCCCTCGGGCGGCTCTCGACGCGCCTGGGCCACAACCTGCTCATCGTGACCAGCCGCGCCGCCGGCTACCGCCCGCTGTCGGGGGCTCGCGACCTGCGCCTCTGCCCGCTCCTGCGTCCCCAGCAGGAGGCGCTGCTGACGCGCTGGCTGCCGCAGGATCGCCACGGCGAGATCACGCCCGCCCTGGACGGCCTTGGATCGCGCATGCGGGAGCTGGCGGGCAACCCGCTGATCCTGACGCTGATGGGCCGCCTGCTGCGCGAGGCGCCACCCGCCCAGCGCGCCCTGCCCAGGCGCCGCGTGGACCTGTACCGCCGTTTGGTGGACGGCCTGCTGACCCGCGGTCACGACGCGGAGCTGCCGGGCCCGCACCGCTTCGAGAGCGCCGAGGCGCCGGTGGCGGTGCTGGGCTGGCTGGCGCTCGACGGCTTCGGGGACGGGCGCGACGCGCTGGGCAGGGCGGCCATCCACGCGCGTCTGGATGCTGCACCCGAGCTGGTGCGCGGCGCGCTGGGCGTGGAGTCGCCGGATCGGTGGCTGGGCCGGATCGCCGCCGGCGCGGCGCTGCTGGAGAAGGACTCCGGTGGCGGCTGGTCTTTTGCCCACCGGACCTTCCGCGAGTATATGGCGGCGGCGGCGCTGAGGGACGAGGTGGTGGCGCGCGGCGGCGTGGCGAGGTGCGGGCTGGGCTTAGAGCTGGACCGCCGGCTGAGCGAGGCGAAGGCGAAGCCGGCGCTATGGGCCGAGGTCTTCGCGCTGCTGACCGGGCTGCTGGCCAGGGGTGAGGCGGAGGCGCTCGTGCAGCGGTTGGTGGACGGTGGGCCGGACTACAAGCCCCTGTTGTTTCGGGTGCTCGCGGACGCGGAGGGGCTGAAGGAGAAGACGGTCTGGGGCGTGCTGGGGCTGGCGGCGGGGCGCGACGCGTGGCGGGAGCGGTCGGAGGTGCTGAAGGGCCTGCCCGCGCTGGTCGGAGACCTCGGGGTGGCGGCCCGGCTGCTGGGACGCTTCGGCCAGGCGTCCGAGCACGGAGCGGATCTGTGGTGGGCGCATCACCTGCTGGTGGAGATCGCCGCGGGCCGGCTGGGGGAGGGGGACGAGGAGGCCCGCGCCGAGGCGGGGCTGCTGGCGAGGCGGGTGTTCCGAGAGCACCGTGCGGAGGCTCGTCTGGCGGCGCTGGCGGAGATCGAGCGACGCGGCTGGTGGAAGCGGATCCCGAAGGGGAGCTTCTGGATGGGGAGCACGTCCAAGACGGACCCGGACCGCGACAACGACGAGGGACCCCAGCACGCGGTAGAAGTCAGCTGCGGCTTCGAGCTGCTGGCGGTGCCGGTGACGAACGGGCTGTACGAGGGCTTCGATCCGGGTCACTCCCTCGACCTCGACACGTTCGGAGGCAGGCTGGCGGAGGGGGCTCAGCCCGAGGTGCCGGTCTACAACGTGAGCTGGTACGAGGCGGTGGCGTACGGGCTGTGGCTGAGCGAGGGGGGCGTTCGGGTCCGGCTGCCGAGCGAGGTGGAGTGGGAGTACGCCTGCCGCGGCGGCCA
>CAZKWG010000891.1:0-3102 GCA_964556105.1 uncultured Enterobacterales bacterium
CGCGCATCGTCTGGACCAATGACGAAGGGGACGAGGGAGGAGCGGTCACCACGGTGACCTTCGAGGAGACGGGCGGCCAGACGCGGGTGGTCGTCCATGACCTCTATCCGTCGAAGGAGGCCCTGGACGACGCCATCGCCTCGGGGAGCACCGAGGGGATGCCCGAGCAGCTCGAGCAGCTCGAGGCGCTCGTCGTCACCCTGGGCGAGGACGAGCGACCAGCCGGACTGTTCGCCTAGAACAGCCCGCCGAGGAGCCCGCCGCCCTTGTTGCCCTTGCCGCCGCCCAGGCCGCCGCCCAGCTTGCCGGCCACGCTGCCCAGCCCGCCCGAGCGGTTGTTCCCGGTCTGGCTGCCGATGAAGCTCGTCGCCTGGCCCACCGGCCCGCCCGCCTGGGTCGCGCCGGCCCTGACCGTCTCGACGAACTCCGAGAGCCCGGGCAGCGCCGTGTCCAGCGTGTCGATGGCGCCGCGGCCCTGGGGCGAGCCCTCCTGCGCCGCCGCGCCCGCCGTCGGTCCGCCGACCTGGCTGAGCCCGCCGGAGACCGCCTGGTTCAGATCCAGGCCGAGGATGCGATCGGAGCTGCCGACCTGCTCTTCGCCCGCCGTCGCGCTGGACTGGGTCGCGCCGGTGCCGCCGGACCCGTTGCCCATCTGATCGGCCAGACCGCCGCGCAGCACGCCGACCAGCTCCGGCAGACCGGGGACGGCCTGCATGATCCAGCCCACGGTGTCCGCGCCCTCGGCCAGGCTCCCGCGGCCGAGGCCCTTGCCCGCGCCCGCGACGTTCGCCAGCCCCGTCTCGACCACGTTGACCAGGTCGGTGAGGCCGGGGATCTGCATGGCCTGCATCGCGAGCTGTCCCGGCGCGCCGAGCGTGCCGAGCGCGCTCGTGGTCCCGGCGCCGCCGCCCATGATCCCGCCGAACATGCCGGACAGACCGCCCTCCTGGCCGCCGCCCATGCCGCCGCCGCCCAGCATCCCGCCGAGCATCCCCGACAGGCCGCCCATGCCGCCCTTGTTGTCGCCGCCCAGCAGCCCGCCCAGCATCCCGCCGGCCGCGCCGAGCATGCCGCCCACGCCGCCGCCCAGCGCTCCGCCGAGCATCCCCGCCAGACCGCCGCCGTCCTGACCGCCGCCCATGCCGCCGAGCAGCCCACCGATCTGGCCGACCAGACCGCCCACGCCGCCCTCGCCGCCCAGCATCCCGCCCAGGCCGGGGATGGCCGAGCCCAGCGTGCCGAACAGGCCCTCCAGCCCGCCGCCCGCCGCGCCGAGCACGCTCTTGTTCTCCATCAGGCCGGTGAGCAGGCTGCCGCCCGGGATGACCGAGCCCAGCGTGCCCAGCAGCCCCTCGGCGCCGCTCAACAGGCCGCTGGCGCGCCCGAGCATGCTGCCCGCGCCCGTCAGCAGGCCGCCCGCGCCCGTCAGCATGTCGCTGGCGCCGCCGAGCAGACCGCTGGCGCCGCTGAGCAGACCGCTGACCCCGCTCTCCTTGTTGTTGAGCAGGCTCTCGACCAGCGGCATCGCCACGCCCAGACCGGGGATGGCCGTGCCGACCGCGCCGAGGATCGCCGCCGTGGCGTTCTTGGACGTGATCCCCTCGCCGCTGAGCAGGCCCTGCACCAGCGGGAGCGCCGCGCCGACCCCAGGGATCGCCATGCCCAGCGCCGTGAGCGCCGGCCCGCCGAGATCCTTCAGGCTAGGCAGCCCCTTGTTGTCCATCACGCTCTGGATGAGCGGCATCGCCGACTCGAGGCCAGGGACCGCCTTGCCGAGCATGCCGATGAGGTTGTCATCCAGCTTGTCGAGGCCCGGGATGCCCTTGTTCTCGATGACCGCCTCGATGAGCGGCATGGCCTGACCGAGGCCGGGCACGCCCGCCGCGATCTTCGGGCCGATGGAGCGGAGGAGGCCGAGCGGGCTGTTGTTCCCGCCCGCCGCGACGCGGGAGAGCGGCGCGCCGAGGCCGCTGAGCATCGAGCCCGCGCTGTCCAGCAGGGAGCGCGCGACGACATCGCCGGCGTCCGCGCCGCTGGAGGCGTCCGCGCTGTGCTCCGCGCCGGTGCTCCCGACGCCGCTGTCCAGGCCGCTGCTCGCGCCGCTGTCGGCGCCGAGCTCGGTGCCCGTCGCGCTCGCCCCGCTCGTGTCCACGCTGGAGTCCACGCCCTCCGCGCTCGAGGCGTCCGTGCTCGAGAGGTCCGCGCCAGACGCGATCTCCGCGCCCACCGCCTCGGCCTCCTGCTCCACCACGTCCCCGGGCTTCGTGACGCCGACTCCACCCTCGGTAGAGGTCGCCTGACCCTCGCGGCCCTGCAGGTACTGCGCGGCGTGCGTGGTCTCGTGGGCGATGAGCTCGATGCCCTCCGGGCTCTGGGGGTTGAAGGCGCCCGTGTTGAAGTAGATGTCCTGGCCGACCGTGAACGCCGTGGCGTTGACCGCGTCCGCCGCCTGCGCCGCCTTGACGTCCGTGTGCAGGCGCACGCCCGCCAGGCTGACGCCCAGGCGCGCCTCCAGCCGTCCCTGCAGATCCTGAGGCAGGCTGCTGCCCTGGCCGCGCGCGTGCATGGCCCGGTCCACCACGCCCGTCGCGTCCGCGTCCGCGTCCTCGCCCGCGCCCGCGCTGGCCTTGCGGCTGACGGCGCCCATGTCGCCGCCCGCGCCGCCGCCCATGTCGCCGCCCATGTCCGAAGAGGCCCCGCCCGAGAACAGGAGCCCGCCCAGGCCCGTCCCGCCCAGCGGCGCGAAGTCCGGCCCCGCCGAGGGCAGCAGCCCGCTCGCGATGTCCGTGAAGCCCGGGCTGGCCAGCTCGGCGTTCATCGCCGAGAGATCGGGGGCACCGCCGAGCTGCACCAGCTCGCCGACCCCGCCCGTCTCCACCTGCTGCTCCAGCCCCGCCAGCGCCCCGCGCAGCCCGGAGACGATCTCCGGGTCCTCGCCCAGCGCCTCGGCCACGTCCACCAGGACGTGCTGTCCCGCCACGCTCGAGCGCGCCGATCCGCGCATGCCGTCCGTCAGATCGGCCAGCACCGCGTCCCAGAAGGCCTGCCCGCGGTCGGCGCCGAGTCCAGACAGCCTCGCCTTCACGACGCCGTAATCGAGCT
>CAZKWG010000892.1:0-3100 GCA_964556105.1 uncultured Enterobacterales bacterium
AGCGCCTGTACAAGACCGGGGATCTCGGGCGCTATCTCTCGGACGGCAGCATCGAATTCCTCGGTCGAGCCGACCATCAGGTGAAGATCCGCGGTCACCGCGTCGAGCTCGGCGAGATCGAGGCCACCCTCCTGTCGCATCCCGGCGTCAGCGCCGCCGTCGCGGGCGCCGTCGATCGCCGACGTCTGATCGCCTGGTACGTCCCCGCCGCGCTTCCCGCGCCGGTCTCGCCGATCGCCGCCCGCTGGGAGGCCGCGCTCCAGCAGGCCCGCGCCGCCGCCGCGCAGCTCCCGCTGGAGCCGGAGGCCAGCGCCACCCTGGAGCAGCTCGGCGAGCGGGCGCTGCGCTGGGTGCGGAGCGGCTTCGCCCGCCTGGGCTTCTTCCTGTCCGAGGGCGCACACCACGAGACCTCGTCCCTGCTCGCCGCGATCTCGCCCGCGCTGCACACCTGGACGCGGCGCGCTCTGCTCGCCCTGAGCGAGGGCGGCTGGCTGCGGGTCGAGGGCGACGGCTTCACGGCGATTCAGGCCTTTCCCCTGCTCCCGCCGCCGCTGCCCGAGGGCGCCTCGGCCCTGGTCGAGCCCTACGGCCTCGCGCTGCCCGAGATCCTGCGCGGCGAGAAGAGCTCGCTCGAGCTCTTCTTCGCGGGCGGTGACCTCGAGGCCGCGGCCCAGCTCTACGCGCTCGGCTTCGACGAGGGCAACGCCGTCGCCGCCGCCCTGACCCGCGCCCTGGCTCCCGGCGCCGTGCTGGAGGTCGGCGCGGGCGTCGGCTCCGCCACCCGCCACCAGCTCCCCGCGCTGAATGAAGGGACTCCCTACCTTTTTACCGACGTGAGCCGCGCCTTCCTGGACCGCGCCCGCGCCGTCTTCGGCAGGCCCGGCCTGCGCACCGCGATCTTCGACGTAGACCGCGACCCCGCCGATCAGAGCCTGCCCGAGGCTCGCCAGGATCTCGTGATCGCCGTGGGCGCGCTGCACGTCGCGAAGCGCCTCGCCGACGCCCTGGACCGCCTCGCCGGCCTGCTGCGGCCCGGCGGCGCCCTGGTGCTGGTCGAGCACACGCGCTTCCTGCCGATGATGCACCTGCTCCCCGGCCTTCAGCCCGGCTTCGACAACTTCGAGGCCCGCGATCTGCGGCCCGAGCACTGCCTGCTCGACGCGCGCACCTGGGCCGCGGCCATGCGCGCCGCGGGCTTCGACACCACCGCGGTGCTGGAGGGCCCCAACGCCCAGGCGACCAGCGTGCGCGTGATCGTCGGCCGCCGCGACCCCCGCGCCCCCGCCGTCCAGCTCGTCGAGCCCGAGGAGCTGAGCGCGCACCTCGCCGCGCGCCTGCCGGAGATCATGGTGCCGGGGGCCTGGGTGAGGCTGAGCGCCCTGCCGCTCTCCCAGAACGGCAAGCTGGACCGCGCCGCGCTGCCCCGGCCCGCCGACGACCTGGCCGCGGGAGCCGCGCCCTCGAGCCCGCTCGAGGCTCAGATCGCTCAGATCTGGGCGGATGTCCTCGGTCTCCCCGCCGTGGGCTCCACCGACGACTTCTTCTCGCTGGGCGGCGACTCGCTGGTCGCCGTGCGCCTGCTGGCCCGGCTGCGCGACACGCTGGGCGCCGACATCCCGCTGGCCACCCTGTATGGCAACCCCACCGTCGCCCGCCTCGCCGCCCACGTCTCGGTCGGCACGGCCGCGCCCGCTCTCACCCTGCGGCCCGACCCGGCTCATCGCTACGACCCCTTCCCGCTCACCGATCTGCAGCAGGCCTACTGGCTCGGCCGCTCGGCGGGGCTGGCGGGCGGCGACGTGGCCAGCTGGGTCTACGTGGAGATCAACACGCCGATCACCGACGCCTCCCGCTGGGCGTCGGCCTGGAAGGCGCTGATCGACGCGCACGACGCGCTGCGCATCGTGCTGCTGCCCGAGGGCGCCCAGCAGGTGCTGAAGGAGGCTCCTCCCTGGACGCTCGAGGTGGTGGACCTGCGCGGCGCCGCTCCCGAGACCATCGCCGCCCGCACGGAGGCCCTCGCGCAGCCGAGCCGGCCCCTCTACGGCTGGCCCCTCTTCGACGTACGCGCGACCCTGCTGGACGAGGGGCTGCGCCTGCACCTGGGGCTGGACGTGCTGGTGGTGGACGGGCGGAGCTTCTCCCGGCTGATCGGCCAGTGGGTGGGCCTGGCCTCGGGCACGCTGGACGCGGTGCCCCTGCCCGAGATCGGGTTCCGCGACGTGGTCCTGGCGCTGCACGAGGAGACATCCACTCCTGCTTTTAGCGCCGACCGCGCCTGGTGGCTGGAGCGCCTCCCGACCCTGCCGCCCGCGCCCGAGCTGCCCCTGCGGCGGGCGTCCGGCGCCAGCGGTCGCTTCGTGCGCCGCGCCGCGCTCCTCGACGATCCGAGCTGGGCGCGTCTCTGCGCCGCGACCGCGCGACGGGGCCTGACCCCGGCCACGGCGCTGCTGACGGCCTACGCCGCGGTGCTCGCCGCCTGGAGCGGGCGCCCGAGCTTCTCGATCAACCTGACCCTCTTCCACCGCCCCGCGCTGCACCCCGAGATCGACGCCGTGGTGGGCGAGCTGACCCTGACCGACGTGCTGGCCCTGGCCCCGGAGGCGGCGCGCACGCTCGCGCAGGAGGCCGCCTCCGTCCAGGCGCGCCTGACCGAAGACCTCGACCATCGCCGGTTCTCCGGCGTTCGGGTCCTGCGCGAGCTGGCGCAGCGGGATCGCGGCACCGTGCTCATGCCCGTCGTGTTCACCGGCGCGCTGGGCCTGTCGGACGCGGCCCTCGGCGAGCACGGCACCTACGGCGCGGGCCTGAGCCAGACGCCGCAGGTCTGGCTGGACCATCAGGCGGTGGGCGGCCTGGGGGACGGCGGCGTGCGCCTGATCTGGGACGCGGCAGAAGACCGCTTCCTTCCTGGGGTGCTGGACGCGATGTTCGCCGCCTACCTGGGGCTGGTGCGGCGGATGGCCGACGAGGAGGAGGCCTGGGAGCGGCCGGTCGGAGCGCTGCTTCCGGGGGAGCAGGCGGCGGTGCGGAGCGCGGTGAACGCCTGGGACGGCGAGCCCGCCCGCGACACCCTGCACGGGCCCTTTGTGCGGCAGGC
>CAZKWG010000893.1:0-3096 GCA_964556105.1 uncultured Enterobacterales bacterium
GCGCAGAGCAGGCCGTCCATCCCGAAGAAGGCGAGGCGGTTGCGCAGCACGCCCACGTGCCCGCCCGTGATCACGACCGCGCGCGCCTCGGAGAGCAGCTCCTGCGCGCTCGCCCGCACGCGCGCGACCTCGGCGTGGGCCTGCGGATCGAAGCTGGCCTCGAAGGAGTGGTGCACGGCGCTGACGTGGTCGAGGAAGTTCTGGTCGATCTCGCGGAGCGAGCGCACCGCCGCCTCGAGGAACTGCTCGACCAGCTCCGGATCTTCGTGGCTGCGGGCGATCAGCCGGCGCGCCGCGGTGATGGTGGGGTGCAGCCGCACCCGGTAGAGCGACTTGATCTTGCGGACCCGGTTCTGGCGCTCCTTGTAGGCGGCGGCGAGATCCGGCGCCGTGCGAGAGATGCGCTCGAAGGCGGCATAGAGCGGCAGCGAGACGGCGTCGGGGTGGATGTCCCGCCGCAGCGTCTCGTCGTCTGCCTCGTCCTGGCGCCAGCCTGCCGTGATGCAGACGATGGGGCCGGCGCGAACGGGGCTCGCGCGACGGGCGTCGAGCGCGTCGAGCGCGGCGCGGAGGTTGGCGTGAGGTCGCTGGGGTCCCAGGAGGACCACGGGTCCGGGCATGGCCAGCCACGTTAACGCACCCGACGGCCGCCGGGAAAGGCCCTCGTGCAGGTCTCTCGGTCACCGTTGCCTGGGCCCTTGTCTCAAGCTACACCAGAAGGATGTCTCGAACTGCGCCTCTCGGACTCGCCACGGCCGCTGCGATCGCCCTGATCGCGGCCTTCGTCCTTCAAGGTCAGGGCAACACGCTCGGCTTCCTCGGCGCGATCATCGGCGCGTCGTGGAGCGCAGGGCTCGCCGGCGTCCTGTTGAGCCGTCGAGCGGGGGTCATTCTCACGTCCCTCATCGCCTTCGCCGTGTCCATGTACCTGGGCAGCCACCACGTCGACGCCGCCGCGCAGGCCGTCTGCAACGTGGACGCGGTGTTCAATTGCGACGCGGTCAACCGCAGCGAGTGGTCAGAGATTCGCGGCGTTCCCATCGCATATCTGGGCGCGGCCTTCTATCTGGGCGCGGCCCTGGTGGCCTGGCTGGCGCGGCCCGGCGCCAGGAGCTTCGAGAACGCGCCGCACCTGCTGGCGCTCAGCGGGGCGCTCTCGGTCCTCTACTCGGTCTTTCTGGCCTGGGCATCGACGCAGGTGGGGGCCTGGTGCCTCTTCTGCATCAACCTCTACGGGCTGAACGTGCTGCTGCTGGTGGCCGGCGTCCTGTGGGCGCGCGAGACGCCGATCGCGCTGATGGATGGCGTAAAAGCGGCCTTCTTCGGAAAGAACGAGAAGTCGCTCACCGTGCTGGGCCTGCTGCTCATCGTCGGTCTCATCGGCGGCCGGCAGGCGAACAAGGGCGAGGTCGCCAGCCCGAGCACCGACGGCGGCAGCGACAGCGCGCCTGCGCTGACGGTATACATCGGCCCCTCCAACCTGACCCTGGACGGGACGGAGCCGGTGCTCGGGAACCCGAACGGCAAGATCACCGTCGTCGAGTTCGCGGACTTCGAGTGTCCTTATTGCGGCGTCGTCGCGCCCGATCTGCACGATCTCGCCAAGGCCAGCCCGGACGTGCAGGTGCTCTTCAAGAACTACCCGCTGGACAACGCCTGCAACCCGGAGATCAAGCGGATCTTCCACAAGGAGTCCTGCAACGCCGCCGCCGCGGGCGAGTGCGCGCGCCAGCAGGGTCGCTTCTGGGAGCTGAGCCGCCTGATGTTCATCAACCAGGAGGCGTTGAGCAGCGAGGCGATCTCGTTCATGGGTGGACAGGTCGGCCTGGACAAGGCGACCTTCGAGGCCTGCCGGCAGGCGCCCGAGACCATCGCCGCGGTGCAGGAAGACATCAAGCACGCCATCGAGATCGACATCAGCGGCACGCCGTCGATCTTCGTGAGCGGCCTCTACCCGGGGCGCTGGGTGCAGGTGCGCAGCCCTGGCGACATCGGCGCGCTGCTGAAGCTCGTCGCGGAGGGCAAGCCGCTGCCCACGCCAGTCCCCAGGCCCGCGGACGAGTGATGGGCGCCTGGGCGGAGCTTCGGGTCGTCGTCGGTCGGGCCGCGCTCGAGGGCGCGCAGGACCTGCTCATGGAGGAGGGCGCGCTGGGCGTGCAGGAGGACCTGCTGCCTGGCGAGACGCCCCGCTACCGACAGCCCTGGGATGAGGGGCCGCCGCCGCCGCCCCCTGCCCGCGCCCTGCTGCGCGCCTGGTGGCCCGCGGAGGGCTTCGCCGAGCGCTTCGTGGTCCTGGAGCGCGCGCTGAGCGGGCGCTCGGAGGTCGGGGTCCCCGCCTGGGAGACCATCGACGACGAGGACTGGGGCGAGACCTGGAAGCGCTCCTTCCACCGCATCCCCATCAGCGCGCGCCTCGCGGTCGCTCCGCCCTGGGAGGCCGAGCCTGGCGACGTGGTCATCGAGCCGGGCCTCGCCTTCGGCACGGGCGAGCACCCCACCACCCGCGCCTGCCTGGAGGGGGTGGATCGGCTCGCGGTCCCTGGAGGGCGGTGTCTGGACGTGGGCTGCGGCTCCGGCGTCCTGGCCCTCGCCGCGGCGCAGCTCGGCATGGAGGCCTGGGGCGTGGACACCGACCCGGAGGCGGTTCGCGCCGCGGACGAGGCGGCGGCCCGAAACGGCCTGACGGCGCGCTTCGACACCACACCGCTGGCGCGCATCGGCGGCCCCTTCGATCTGGTCGTCGCCAACCTCTACGCGGAGGTGATCGTGATGCTGGCGCCCGAGCTGCTCCGGGTGACCGGCTCCCACCTGGTGCTCGCCGGGATCCTGGCCGATCGCGCTCACAAGGTCGAGGCGGCGCTCTCGGCGCTCCGCCTCGTCGCGCGCCGGCAAGAGGGCGACTGGGTGAGCCTGGAGTACGGGCGTTGAGGCGCTTCCGGGCAGGACCCCTGCCGGCCGAAGGGGGGCGGGTCACCCTGGACGCCGAGACCTCGCACCACCTCCTGCGCGTGACGGTGGTCGCGCGAGGAGAGCGGGTGGTGCTCTTCGACGGGGCGGGCCTCGAGGCCGAGGCCGAGCTCGTGGCGATGACGGAGG
>CAZKWG010000894.1:0-3095 GCA_964556105.1 uncultured Enterobacterales bacterium
CCGCGAGGGCCTGGACCATCAGCGCCTGGACCGGGCGGTCCGCGCCTGCCTCCAGGAGCTCGCCGCGCCGCTCTTGACCCCGACCCCCGACCCGGACGGCGGGGAGCGCGCCGCCGAGGCCCTCTCCCGCGACCCGCTCTTCCTCGCGTCGCTGACCCGGCTGCAGCTCCAGCACCCCGACTGGGAGCGCGCCCTGGCTCGCCTGAGCGCCCTGGCCCTGCGCCGTGCCGCCGAGGGCCGCCCGCTGGCGCGGCCGCTGGTGGAGGGGCTCGGCGCCCACGCCTGGAACACCGAGCACGTCGGCGGCGCGCCCCAGGAGCTGGTCGCGCTGGCCGAGACGCTCCAGCGCCTCCCAGCGGGCGAGCCCGAGGGCTGGCCGGACGCGACCTGGGACCGGCTCGCCGCCTCGGCCACGGCGCTGCCGCTGGACCCCCGCCTGCACGCGCCGCTCCTGGCCCCGGGTTGGGAGGGACGCCCGCTCGCGGCCCTGGTGCGCCAGCAGCTCGCCGAGCCCGCCGCCGAGCGCGCCCGGATGCCGGCGATCCTCAGCCTGGGGGTCATCGCCGACCCGACCAGCGCCGAGGTCCAGGCGATGTACGAGGAGAACCCCTACCCGCGCCTCGTCGGCCTGCACCGCCGCCCGCCCACGCCGCTGGGCGCCCTGCTGCGCGCCACCCTGCGACGCCCGGACCTGAGCGTGCCCTGGGAGGGCCCCATCGACGTGCTCGTCGCGGGCTGCGGCACGGGCCAGCACGCGCTGAGCACGGCGACGCGCACGGCGGAGGCCCGGGTGCTGGCCGTGGATCTGAGCCGCGCCAGCCTGGCGCGGGCGCAGCGGCTGGCGGAGGCGGCGGGCCTCACCAACACCCGCTTCGCGCAGGCGGACATCCTCGCGCTGGACGCGCTCGAGGCGCGCTTTCACGTCGTGGAGAGCGTGGGCGTGCTCCATCACCTCGCCGATCCGGCCGCCGGTCTGCGGGTGCTGCGGGATCGCCTCCTCCCGGGCGGGCTCATGCAGATCGGCCTGTACAGCGAGCGGGGCCGGCGGGAGGTCGTCGCGGCGCGGGCGCTCATCGCCGAGCGCGGCTGGCCCGCCACCCCCGACGGGGTCCGCGAGGCCCGTCGCGCGCTGATGGCGCTCCCCGACGATCACCCCGCCCGCCCGGTCGTCTGGTCACCGGACTTCTACAGCGTGAGCGGCTGCCGCGACCTGCTCTTCCACGTCTGCGAGCACCGCTTCACGCCGCTCCAGCTCGGGGAGCTCCTCGACCAGCAGGGCCTCGAGCTGCTCGGCTTCCAGCACGCCCGCCCCGAGACCGCCCTGCGCTACCGCGAACGTTTCCCCGAGGACCCGAACGCGACCGATCTGGCGCGCTGGGACAAGCTCGAAGACGAGCACCCGCGCCTGTTCAGCGGGATGCTCGTCTTCTGGTGTCGTGTGCGGGGCTGAGGTCGCCCGGGGCTCAGTAGGGGCGGGCGTGCTCGGAGGCCTGCCCCCGGGTGTCGCCGTGGTGCTGGCTGTGCGCGACCGGGGCGCCGTAGGTCCAGCTCACCGCGCTGGTCTGGAAGGGGTCCACGACCACCGTGCGCTCCAGGATCAGGCGGCCGGAGATGTCGCGGATCTGGACGCGGTGGCGGCCGAGGCTCAGCGCGAGGCGGGCGGTCTCGCGGGGGTTGACGCTCAGGGTGCGGACGCCGTCCACCCACACGCTCACCGGGCGGCTGTCGATGTTGGTCAGCGCGACGAGGCCGGTGCTGGGGACGGGGACGCTCAGCGTCGCGACGTCGTAGGGCTTCACGCTGGCGCTGAGCCGGGCGATGGGCTCACCGCTGGTGCGGCGGATCTCCAGCGAGGCGTGGCCGACGGGCAGGTTCTCCAGGCGGGTCTGGCTGCGGGCGGCCACCGTGACGGTGCGACCGCGGCTGTCCTGCACGAGCACCGGGATGGGCTGGCTGTTCAGGACGATGAGGTCACCGGTGCTGGGGGCCTCGGCGCGCCACACCACGTCCTGGTAGGCGCCGACCGACATGGAGGTCGAGGCGAGGACGCGGCCGCTCTCGACGAGGGAGAACCCGACGCGGCCCAGGCGGGTGCCGGCCTCGACGGAGGTGCCCGAGGGGACGCGCACCGTGGCGCGGCCATCGACGAGCAGGGTGGCGTCGCGGCCCGTGCGGTTGTCCACGCGCACCAGACCCTCCTCGACGGGGGCGAGGCGGAGGAGGGCGCGGTCGCCCTGGCGGACCTGGACGCGCTCGCTCAGCAGCAGGCGGTCGCGGCCGTGCTGCCGGTAGGTGACGGCGACGTCATGGTCGCCGGAGGGGAGCTTGACGACGCGGGCCTGGCCGGAGGCCAGCTCGCCCAGGGTCTCGCCGTCCACCATGAGGCGGACGGTGGTGCCCGCGCCGTTGCGGACCTCGATCTCGCCCCGAGCCGGCGCGACGATCAGCGTGTAGACGGCGCCGGGGTTCAACACGAAGCGGGCGTTCTGGATGGTCTCGCCGGAGCGGTTGCGGACCATCACGTCGTGGGCGCCGGGCTTGAAGCGGAAGGCGCCCTCGGCGGCGGCGGGGACGGCCCCGACCGTGGCGCCGTCGACCACGACGAACATCTCGTTGTCGCGCTGGTTGACGACCACCAGGGTGCCGCGCGCGCCGGAGGCGGCCGCGGTGGGGTGGAAGAGGGTGAGGAAGGCGAGGACGAACAGGGACAGCAGGTTTCGCATGGTCAGCTCCTGTGCCCATCCGACGCAGGCCCCCCGCCCCGCATTCGATCGCGGTTGCGATCTTGTTCGCCGACGGTCAGGATGACGGCCGATGCCATCGCCGGATTCCCCACCACCGACGCCTCCTCCTCGCCCGCCAGGCCTGGGGGCCTCCGCTGCCCTCGTCGGGGCGGCCTCGCTCGTGGGGCGCCTGCTCGGGCTGGTCCGCGACGCGGTCTTCGCCGGGGTCTTCGGCGCGGGCGCGGTCTCCGACGCCTTCTTCGCCGCCTTCCGCGTGCCGAGCCTCCTGCGCGAGCTGCTGGTGGAGGGCACCCTGGTCAACGTCTCGGTGCCGCTCTTCTCCGAGGCGGAGGCCAAGGGGGGGCGGGAGGC
>CAZKWG010000895.1:0-3094 GCA_964556105.1 uncultured Enterobacterales bacterium
GCAGTCGTTGTCCAGGCCGTCGCAGATCTCCTCGGCGCCGGGCCAGGCGGCGGGCTCGGCGTCGTCGCAGTCCGCGCAGGCCAGGGCGCCGTCTCCGTCCTCGTCATCGTCGAGCACGATCCTGTCACAGTTGTAGTCCACCAGGTCACCGCAGACCTCGTCGGCGCCGGGCCAGGCGGCGGGCTCGGCGTCGTCGCAGTCGCCGCCCACGAGGATCCACGCGCCGTCCGGCGTGTCACAGGCGCGCTGCGCGCTCCCGTCGTCGCCGAAGCCGTCACCGTCTCCGTCCTCGTACCAGACCTCGGCGTCCGTCGCGTTGGACTCGTCGCCAGAGCAGTCGTCGTCGTGGCCGTCGCATGTGTCCGTGCGCCCGGGGTGCGTCCACGGATCCTCGTCCTGGCAGTCGCCGCCGGGCAGGCCGCCGCTGCCGGTCACGTACGCGGTGGGCAGGCCCAGGTGCTCATCGGCGACGTAGCCGTCCTGGTCCCAGTCGTAGTCGTCCTCCCCGCCGCAGTCCTCGTCCACGCCCGAGTAGGGCGGATCGGCGGCGTCCGGACGGATCCCCGGATCGCTGTCGTCGCAGTCGGGCCCACCCCAGGCCTGGCCCACGGCGCCGTCGTCGTCGGCGTCCGCGTCTTCCGCTGTGGGCTCGCCGAGCGCGACGCAGCCGCCAGGGCGATCCTCGGGCGCGACGGTGTCGCTGGGCAGATCGATCGCCTCGCTCTCCCAGGAGGCGGGTCCGTAGGCCAGAGACAGGGTCGCCCGCTCGCCCGCCGGCAGGCCGACGACGAAGCTCCCGTCGGTCGCGGTGGGGAAGGCGCCCAGCCGGAGACCGTCCAGGCTCACCTGGATCACGCCCGCGTCCAGCGGGCCGTCGGCCCCCAGGAGCGCGCCGGTTGCGCACTGCTCGTCGCCCCGCCAGAGCGAGGCGCTCCACCAGCCGAGGTGGTCGATCTGCGCCTCGAAGACCCCGTCCGCGCTGGCGCCTGCGCCCTGCTCCGTCCAGCGACCGGTCGCCTCGTCGAAGCCGAAGAGCGCGAGGCCCGCGGTGTCCACAGCCCCGTCGGCCTCCCAGAGCGGCAGGGAGATCGTGGCGGGCGCGGCGAGCTGCAGGAGCGCGCCGGTCTCGTCTGTGGCGCGGATCTCGACGGCGCTGAGCATAAAAAGTAAAGCTGCTTGACCATCTCGGTCGCCCATGCCCTCGCCGGGGACCGCCCACAGCGTGTCCGCGTGATCCAGAAGGGTGACGGTGATCTGCGCGTCGCCGCTGAAGGGCGCGCCGTAGGCGTCCAGCAGGCCCTCCGGGGGCAGCGTCAACCGGAGCGCGTCGCCCGTCTCTCCCTCGAGGGGCTCCCGCGGCGCGAGGTGCAGGCCCGCGTAGGCCCAGCGCCCGGCCCGGGTGGCGCGCGCGACGACGCCGGCGCTGTAGCCGTCGGCCTCCACCTGGATGACCGCCTCGCCGACCTCGACGTCGTAGAGCGTGTAGAAGCCCTGGTCGTCGGTGGCGGTCTCGGCGGCGCCCGCCACGACGCGCGCCCCGGAGATGGGCTCGCCGTCCAGGGTGCGCACGTAGCCCTGCAGACGGGCTCGCCCGCTGTCCTCGGGCTCGCCCTCGCCCGTGTCCGCGACCTCCGTGTCGAGAGGGGCGTCCGAGTCGCCTCCCGTCGCCGGATCACCCGTGGTGTCGCGAGGATCGCCCTTCTCCCCTCGTGGGGCGCAGGCGAGCGTCTGTACCAGCAAGAAGGCATGGGTCGAGCGCACCGGGATCTCCCTGGCCGCACCGAGCATAGCGCCCATACCTTGCGGACCAGGACAAAGTTCTGTCAAGACGACGCACAGGCCGCGCGGGGCCAGCCTACAGCTCCTTCAGGATCGCGGCCAGATCCTCGTGCGCGCCGTCCAGGTCCAGCACGCCGTCCTCGCTCAGGCGCGGGCCAGGCTTCGTCGTCCGACCCGGCGTCGGTCGCGTCGGGGGTGTCGCGGGCGCGGGCCGGAGGCGGGGCGGCTCATAGGCGGGCTCGCGCGGGAGCGGCGGGGGCGCGACCAGGGGAGCGCCGTCCAAGGCGGGCTCCTCGGGGAGCGGCTCGCGGGCGGCGTCGCGGGAGCGGACGAAGTAGCGGTCGCGGCCGTCCTGCCAGCGGCGCCAGCGCTCCAGCGTCCACATCCCCTCCTGGCCGCCGAGCTGCAGCAGCGAGGGGATGCGCGCCAGGGCGCCCTGGCGGATCGTGGCGCGGACGGCGTCGGTGGCGATCAGGACCTCGCACTCCGGCAGCCGGACGCCGAGATCGGCGCGGTGGATCAGGCGCTGCGCGACGACGCCCACCAGGCTCTCGGCCAGGGCGGCGCTGACGGCGGCCTGGGCCTCGGGCGCGAAGCTGCTCACGACGCGGCTGAGGGCCTCGGTCGGGTTCGCCGCGTGCAGGGTCGTGATCACCAGATGTCCGGTCTCCGCCGCCAGCAGGGCCA
The DNA here is from genome assembly GCA_964556105.1 of uncultured Enterobacterales bacterium. GTDB lineage: Bacteria > Myxococcota_A > UBA796 > UBA796 > CAZKWG01 > CAZKWG01. Next base: position 2,467 of record CAZKWG010000895.1, read on the forward strand.
GGCGGATGGTCTCCGCCTCGCGCACCTCGCCCACCACCAGGACGTCCGGGTCCTCGCGCAGCGCGTCCATCAAGCCCTGGTTGAAGCTGGGCGTGTCGCGGCCCACCTCGCGCTGGCGGATGAAGGCGCGCCGCGGCCGGAAGCTGTGCTCGATGGGCGCCTCCAGCGTGACGATGTGGCAGGCCCGCGAGCGGTTGATCTCCTCGATCAACGCCGCGATGGTCGAGCTCTTGCCGGATCCCGTCGCGCCCGTGACGAGCACCAGCCCGTGGCTGCGGTTGACGAGCTGCCCGAGCTCGGGGTGCAGGTTGAGCGACTCCAGCGTGGCTTGAAACGGGTGGAGCAGGCGCACGGCCAGCCCGACGCCGCGCGCGCTCATCAGGATGTGGACGCGGCAGCGCACGCCGCTGATCGTCAACGAGAGGTCGGCGGAGCGGCGCTGCTCGAAGCTGGCCCAGCTCTCGCCCGGCAGCAGGCGCGCGGCCTCCGCCAGCAGGGCCTGGGCCCCGAGCGCGCCCTCGACCGTGCGGAGCTGCCCGTGGACGCGCATGGCCGCCGGCAGCCCCGGCTCGAGGTGAAGGTCGCTGGCCCCGAGCTGGCTGGCCTGGTGTACGAGGGACTGCAGGAG
>CAZKWG010000896.1:0-3079 GCA_964556105.1 uncultured Enterobacterales bacterium
ATGTACTTCCGGAGGGCTCCGGCAGCAGCCCGGAAGGGAAGCGGAAGCGGCCCGGCAGTGGTCTGGGAGGCTCCGGCAGCGGCCCGGCAGTGGTCCGGAAGGCTCCGGCAGCGGCCCGGCAGTGAGGCGGAAGGGGGCGCCGCCCGAGCGCGCCCGGAGCGTCGATGCCCCGGGCGCGCTATGGTGAACGGGTCCTGTCGGGTCTGCTTCCTACTTCAAACCCTCGGGACCGGCGGCCGGCGCGCCTGCGTCGGTCGCTGCTACCACCTTGCCCAGACGGGCGCGCAGGTGGGACATGGCGGCCGCCTCCAGCGCGGGATCGGCGTCCGGGTGCTCGGCCAGGACCACGCGCAGCTCGGCGAAGGCGTCGCCCTCGCCGGTGTGCTCGTCAATCAGCTCCTCGACGAGGACCTCGACGCGGCCTCGGCTGCGCAGGACGGGCGCCGGGTCGGGCTCCTCGCCGTTGGCGATGGCCGTCACGAAGGCATGCACGGTGAGCGCGTGATCTTCGGCGGCGCGACGGAGGGATTCCGCGGCCTGCCGTTGCTGCTCGGCGGTGGTGTAGATGGCGCTGAGCGCGGTGCCGCGCTCCAATGAGGGTCGGGGGACGGGATCGAGGGACGACATCGGGACTCCATGCTCGTGAGAGGTTCGTCCGTGAGCGCGAGCGGGCTCACAAACGCGGTGGCCAGAGGGCTGGACACCGAGATTCTCGGAGGTGGTCAACCCCGGAGAACCTGCTTTGCAAAAGGCATACCAGGGGGTCGGGCTGTCAACGAGGTGGCGGTGGGGCGGAAGCAAGCGGTACTGATGATGGTGGAGAATCCCGGCGTTCAACATTGATAATTGTAGGTTCGGTTGGCAATGTCCGCGAATATCGCGCCGGCGCGCGGCCCGACATGGGGTGTGGCGCGAGCAAGGCGTTGGGAGTCACAGCAACCAGCGGAGTGGGCATAGGCACCGCCGACCGGTCCGACGAGCACGCCGACGCTGCGACCGAGGCGGGGCGACTGAGAGAGGCACGGGGCGCGTGCTCGCGGTAGGACCACGGTCGAAACCTGCCGCCCCATCCCGAGATCGGCGAGCGGCACGCGCGGCCCCGCTGAGCCCAGCGCGCCAGGGCTGATCGACGGCTTCGGCCACAGGGGCCGCAGCGAGGTGGCCACCTGGGGCCCCATACTCGCCCAGGCTGGAGTCGAGGACGAAGCCGAGCTTGTCGCGCTTGCCGCATTCTTGGATCGTCAAGAGCGGTGCCAGCCCCACGCCTGTTGCTAGAATCGGCCCAGATTGGCGATTTCCCCGTACTTGTCGCACGGCAGCGTCTCAAAGCCCGGATGGCCGCTCCTCGCCTCGAAGCCACTCGCGATTGACAAGGCTAACCCGTCACTTACTGCGCTTACCGCGGTCGGCGTTGAGCCGCCCAGGCGTGCGGCAGCCTGGCGACCGGGTCGATCAGCATCGCCAACAACGCGGACGCGCTCAACGCGCCCGCCCGACTCCTCAACGCGCTCAACGCGCCTCTCGGCAAGGACCAGCTCGCCTCCACGCACCAACACCCAGGCATTCGACGCTTCACACCTCCACAACGCGGCATCACGCGCATCACATCGTCCACGCTCCCCGAGACATCAGCGCCGCCATCGGGACGCCAGAGTCGCCCGGTCGACCTCAGAAGCTGTTCGACTTCATGGCTGCGTCTCAGTCCCGTACCCAAGCCCTCGCTCAACCGGATACCTGATCCCTGCCATGCCCCCTACCCGCCCCTGGTCCAGCTTCGACGCCCTCGTTCACGGCATCATCCAGGTCGACCAGGCCGCCGTGCTCGCGGTCGGCCGGCAGGCCCACCAGCTCGTCTGCGTCCGCAACTGGCTCGCCGGCACCTGGATCGTCCAGTACGAGCAGGACGGCGCCGACCGCGCAGCCTACCGGGCCCGCCTCCTGGCCCGCCTCTCAGAGGCGCTGTCCATGGCCGGTCGCCATGGGATATCCGCTCGAAACCTGGCGAACTTTCGCCTGGTTGCCTTGGAGTACCCCACGCTCGACCCACGGGCGCTCGGGGGCGAGGCGTCAGGCCTGCTCACAGACGACGAGATTTTGCAGACGTCTGCAAAATCGCTCCCTGCCCCGCCCGCAGAGCTGCCCTGGCGGGACGGCGTATGGGTAAAGCGCCTTTTCTCCGAACTGGCCTTCTCCAATCTCCTCGAGCTGGCCCGCATCAAGGACCCCGTCGAGCGCGCCTTCTACGAGCTGCACAACCTCCAGCAGGGCTGGTCGGTCCGCGAGCTCATCCGCCAGCGCAACACCATGCTCTACCAGCGCGTCGGTCTCTCCAAGGACCGCGACGCCGTGCTGGCCCTCGCTCGCCAGGGCCAGGTCGATCAGCGCCCTGTCGCCCTGCTCCGCGACCCCTTCGTGCTGGAGTTCCTCCGCCTCGGCGAGTCCGGCACGGTGAGCGAATCGCAGCTCGAAGACGCCATGCTGGCGCACCTGCAGCGCGTGCTCGCTGAGTTCGGTCGAGAGTTCTGCTTCGTCGCGCGCCAGTTCCGCATCACGGTCGGCAACCGGCATCGCTACCTGGATCTGCTCTTCTTTCATCGCCGCCTTCGATGCCTCGTCGCCGTAGATCTGAAAATCCACGAGTTCCAACCAGAGAACTACGGCCAGATGAAGTTCTACCTGAACTACCTCGCGGCCGAGGAGACGCTGCCCGGCGAGAACCCGCCCATCGGCATCCTGCTGTGCTCCAGCAAGGACGAGGAGACGGTGATGTTCACGACGCCGGGCAACGACGACGACGTGATGGTCGCGCGCTACCTGCTGGAATTGCCCAAGGTGGAACAGCTCAAGCAGTGGCTGCACGAGGCGCGGGTGGCGACCGAGGCTCGCCTCGCCAGGTAGAGGACCACATCCGAGATTATGTAAGCTATACCCTTGGTGATGCCCCCCTACCCATCACCACCCCAGCCGCGCCCGCAGCTCCTCCGGCCACCGCCGACGCAGGATCAACCCGAGCTTCACCGGGTCCACCAGGTACTCGAAGCTCAGGTCCTCCGGGAATGCCCACCCGACGATGTACCCC
>CAZKWG010000897.1:0-3057 GCA_964556105.1 uncultured Enterobacterales bacterium
CGCAAGCTTCACCGCGACGCCGGACCCTGGGACCTGATCTTCTTTACGGGGGACCTCACGCAGCGAGGCAGCCTCGCCGAGCTGGAGGCCTTTGACGGGCACCTCGACCAGGTGATGGAGACGATTCGCGCGCTTCAAGGCCGCGAGCCTGTGTTCTTGCCGGTGCCTGGCAACCATGATCTTGGGCGGCCTCCCCCTCGGAGCGCGCCCGTCGCGCTGGCGAAGGACTTCGCGGCCGACCCTGAGGCTCGAGATGACTTCTGGGCGAAGCCCGACTCCGACCTCCGCAAGGCGGTCGACGAGGCCTTTGCGAATTGGACCACCTGGTGGGCGAAGCGGTCGGCAAGGCTCCCCGGCTACACACCGGGCCTGCTCCCCGGCGAGTACTCGGTGTCGCTGGAGGCTGGGGGCGTGAAGATCGGCGTGCTCGGTCTCAACACTGCGGCCCTTCACCTCTACGACGTGAAGCCAGGCGCCTTGAGCCTGGATCCTCGACAGGTACAGGCGGCTTGCGGAGCGGGCTCCAAGCCGTGGACCCGGAGGCACGACCTCTGCTTCCTGCTCACCCACCACCCGCCAGACTGGCTGGATAAAGCCGGAAGATCTGCGCTTGACGAGGATATCTATCCACCTGAGACCTTCGGCCTGCACCTCTTCGGGCATGCCCACGAAGGTGCATTTCGGACCTGGACGGTAGGTGCCGGTCAGGAGCGCAGCCGGCTCCTGGGCCGCTCCCTCTTCGGCTTGGAGTGGCTTGATGCAGAGCAGCGCCAGGAGCGCCTGATGGGCTACCTCGCCGGTCGGTGCTGGCTGGAGGAACGTAAGCGCAGCAGCCGCTTGTGGCCGAGGTCGGCTCGGAGAGTCGCTGGCGGCGGCGGCTGGCATGTCGTCCCCGACACGGAGCACTACTACAAGCTCGAGGATGACCGGGCCACACGGATTCTGAGCCTTGGCGAGAGTCCTCTTCGGGCGGCACCACATTCGCCTCCCTCCGAAACCGTGACGTCATCGCCTCCACCTGCGGTCCTCGTGGCTACACGGTCCGAGGTCCACCCGTTCAATCCGCAGTCCGTCGCGCCATTCCTCGAGCTTTGCCGCGGTGTCCGCGGGGTGTCGTCGACCGCGGCGCTGTTCGCAGATCGCCTCCTGATCGCCCTGAAGGCGAAGGCAGAACACGCCAATCTGCCGTACCGCGTCGAGGCTCTTCTTCTCGGGAAACTGGAGAAGGGCGCCGAGGACGACCTCTACCGCACCTGGCTCGACGGGGTGACGCAGTATGCGTCAGGACCGCCGTTCAGGGGTGACGATGGTTCTGGTCCACTTGAGCGCCTGCTCGCCCCGGTGGCGGCGAGTGTGCCAGATCTGCGGCGGGGCCTCCGGGGCGTGATCACTCGCCCGCTGCCCAGCGAGGTGCTGATGGGGGGCCGGCTGGCGCTCATGCGAGAGGAGCGGCAGAGACACCTTCGACATTTCCGTGGGAGGCAGTCTGATCTGAAGACGATCGGCGCGCACCTCGAGGCAGGAGGGGCGACAGATTCGCGTGTCGTGCTCGTTCGTGCGACGGAAGGATTCGGAAAATCAGCGATCGTCTCGATTCTCATCGAGAACCTGCGGTCGAATTGTGGCGGTGCGGGTCACGACCTGATCGCCGTGCGTAGAGATTGTGACTGGCTCCCGGGGCCGCTGGTTCTCTTCGGCAAGGCCGAGAAGCACCCGGAAGAGATCGTCCGCCTGATCCTCGCCCAGGCCAACGCCATGCTGGTGCAGCCCGTGATGCTGCCGGCCGCTGAAGACGGCGGCGCTGCGTTGGCCTGGGACGTGGAGGTGCCGCGGGACCCCGACAGCGATGGACAGTGGGCGCACGGCGTTCGGGCTCGTTCCGGCCCCAGCCTCTCTCATCGTGGGGCGCGGAAGGATCGGGACCTGACGCTCCGGTCGGCGCTCAATCAGGCGCTCGCGCGGCTGGTCGAGGAGCGTGGCTCAGCCGAGCTCGTGGTGGACGCGCTGGACGAGATCAGCGTAGATGGCTCTGATCTCGGCTTCATCCCAGATGTTCTGCCCTCGGGTGCCGCGATGCTGTTGGCGACGCGGCCCGAGGAGGGGATTCTTCGGCGACTCGAAGCTCTCCGTCCCTTGTCGTTCAGCCTGAGTGGCGTGGACGAGGAGACGGCGAGCTTCTTGACCGGCCTGCCACCCGGGCCTGAGCTGAGCCGGATCCTGGCCGAGACACAAGGAAGCCCGCTGATGATGGAGTATGTGGGCAGCTCATTGCAGTCGGGTGCCACGCCCGCCTCGCTCGATTTGACGCAGGCGGCGCGAGCTGTATTCAGCGCCCAGGTGAAGCGCTGGCGCCAGGACGGTTCGCGGCGCGACGACGACGTTCGCTACCAGATGCTCATCCTGTTCGCGATCATGGAGGCGGTCGGCACGCTCTCGCTTGACGCCATCCAGGGGTTCGCGGACCACCTGGGGGTGGCGCTCAGCCAGGCCGAGCTGCGCGATCTGCTCGACCCTGTGGCCAGTCACCTCGACGGGCTGGCCGGCGGGCAGCTGAAGCTCACTACGAGGAAGCTGGCCGAGTTCATCTGGATGAAAGAGCTCAGCCGCCGCGATCGGCTTCGATGGATGGAGCGGATCGTGGGCTGGCTTGGAGCGGATGAGCTGGTCGAGGTCTCGCTGCTGATGAGCTTTCTCAAGACCTGGACGGATCCTGCGCACGAGCAGGACAGTGCGGTCAGGGATGCCGCTGGCCGGCTGGTTGGTCTGCTCAGGGACGCTGAGAAGGTCGGGAAGCTGTACGAGATGTTTGATCTCTGGCCAAAGGGCGATGAACGGCGACTTCCTGATGCTGCGGTCGCATGTCTGAGAGCTGCAACCGCCGAAGGCGACCTGCGCGCGATGAGGCGCCTCGGTGCGCGTTTGATGGATGGCACGGGATTGCCGGCTGCACCTGAGGAGGGGGAGCGGTGGTTGCGCCAGGCTGCAGCGGGAAACGACCGCGACGCGATGGCGGTCCTAGGTAGCCGTCTGCTGGTAGGTGATGGCGTGTCCCAGAAC
>CAZKWG010000898.1:0-3052 GCA_964556105.1 uncultured Enterobacterales bacterium
CCCGGCTGGCCGACCACTACCGCGCCCGCCACGCGCTGGCCGAGCTGCGCCGCGACGCGAGCGCCGCCGCCGCGGCCGAGGCCCTGCTGCGCGCCCACGATCGGGGCGCCCACGCCGCCTGGCTCCAGGGCACCGGCGCGCTCGACCTGGTCACGGATCCACCCGGCGCCGAGGTGACCCTCTACCGGTATCGGCTCCAGGACCGTCGTCTGGTGGCCGAGCCGGCCGGCGCGCTCGGCCCGACCCCGCTCCGCGCCGTCCCGCTGGAGATGGGGAGCTGGCTGCTCGAGCTGCGCGCCCCTGGCCGCGCGACCGTGCGCTACCCCGTCGCGCTGGGTCGTGGCGAGCGCTGGGAGCCCGAGGACGACCTCCGCGCCGTGGTCCCGCTGCCTCCGGACGGACTGCTGGGGCCCGACGAGATCCTGGTGCCGCCCGGCCCCTTCTGGTTCGGTGGCGACCCCGACGTCCCCCTGCCCGCGCCGCGCGAGCGCCGCTGGACCGAGGCCTGGGTGGTGGCGCGCTACCCGGTCACCAATCGTAACTACCTGGAATTCTTGAATGATCTCGCGGACCAGGGCCAGGCGGCGCGCGCCCTGCGCCACGCCCCGCGCGAGCGCTCCAGCCCCTCCGGCGCGCCCGGCGCCCTGATCTACGGCTGGGACGGGGCGCGCTTCAGCCTGCGGCCCGACGCCGGGGGCGACCCCTGGGAGCCCGACTACCCGGTCCTGATGGTCTCCTGGCCGGACGCCGTCGCCTACGCGGACTGGCTCGCCGCGCGCACCGGGCGCCCCTGGCAGCTCCTGCCCGAGGTGGTCTGGGAGAAGGCGGCGCGCGGGGTGGACGGGCGGCTGCGCCCCTGGGGCGACCACCTGGAGCCCACCTGGTGCTGCATGAGGGAGAGCCAGCGGCGCCCGCTGCCCTCGGTGATCACGGGCTTCCCGATGGACGAGAGCCCGTTCGGCGTGCGCGGCGTGGCGGGGAACGCCCGCACCTGGACCCAGGATGGGCTCGGGCAGGAGGGCGCGGAAGCCGAGGAGCCGCGGCGGATCGTGCGCGGCGGCTGCTGGCTGGACGGACAGCGGGGGGCGCGGATCACCGTCCGGGACGCGCTCGTGCCCAGCTTTCGGAACGACATCCTCGGATTTCGGCTGGGCTGGCCCTGGCGAGCGGAGGCGACGTGAACCCAAGCTACCACAACAGCGCCGCCCTCGATCGTGAACAGTTCAAGGCGCTCTGCGAGCGCAAGGACGGCCCGGGGCTGGTGCGGGTCGCCGTCCAAGGCGGGCTGCTGCTCGTGTTGGGTGTGCTGGCCTTCACCTCGATCGCGCCCGCCCTGAGAGACGCGGCCTTCGTGCTCTACTCGGTCCTGCTCGGCACCGTCTTCGGCGGCTTTCACGAGACGCTCCACCGCACCGCCTTCCGCAGCAGCTGGCTCAACGAGCCTGTCTACGCCGTCGCCTCGACCCTGCTCGTCACCCCGCCGCTGCTCTACCGCCTCTTCCACTTCCAGCATCACCGCCACACCCACACCCTGGGCCTGGACCCCGAGCTGCCCGTCCCGGCCCTGGCGCGCTGGCCGGGCAACCCGCTGCCCATGCTCGTCGTGCTGAGCGGGCTGCCGATGTTGTTGGGCAAGCTGCTCGCGCTGGCGGGGCAGCTCCTGCCCTCGCCCGCCAAGGTGCACGCCGCGCTCTTCCCGTACATCCCCGGGTCCCGGCGCGCGCGCCTCTTCCTGGAGGGCTGGGCGGTCGTCGCCGTCCACGCCGCCGCGATCGGCGCGCTGGTGGCGGCGGGCGATCCCTGGTGGCGCTGGCCGCTCTCCTGGTGGATCAGCCACGCCGTGCTCAGCACCTATGTCTCGGTCGAGCACACCGGCCTGCCCACCACGGGCACCGTGCTGGAGCGGACGCGCAGCATGCGCACCCACGGGCTCATGCGCTTCCTGTTCTGGAACATGCCCTACCACGCCGAGCACCACGGCTGGCCCGCCGTGCCCTTCTGGCAGCTCCCGGCGCTGTCCGAGCGGGTGCGCGGCGATCTCGTCCACGTGTCCACGGGCTACGCGAGCCTGCTCGGGCGGGTGTTCCTGGCCGTGGCGCGCGGGCGGACTCCACCCCTGGTTTGAGTCTCGCTCCCGCTCAGGCCCTCCCGCTCAGGCCCTCCCGCTCAGGCCCTCCCGGTCAGGCCCGCGCGGCGAGCAGCTTCGCCACCGCCCGCATCACGCTGGCGTCGGACTCCACCGCGTGGACGGCGCGGAGCGGCACCCAGCGCGCCGCGTGCTCGCCCTGCAGCGTCTCGGTCTCGCTCTGGAAGGCGAAGCGCAGGTCGAGGTGCTGGTGCGCCGGCTCGCGCGGGTTGGCCGGGATCGTGTGGAGGTCGATGTCGAAGAGGCCATCCGCGAGGGGGCGCGGCGCGTGGATCCCCGTCTCTTCGGCGATCTCCCGCAGGCAGGCGGCGAGCGGGCTCGCGTCCCCGGGCTCGAGGTGGCCGCCGGGCTGCAGCCAGCGCTTCAAGCGTGGGTGGAAAATCAGCGCGAGGTGCTGGCCGTCGGGCGAGAGCACGAAGGCGGACGCGGTGAAGTGGCCGGGCGTGTAGTGGTCACGGCGCAGCCCCGCCGGGCCCTGATCGGCGAGCGCGCGCATCGCGCGCTGGTAGCCCTGCTCGGTGGCGTCGGCGGGGGCGTAGGCGTCGAGCAGGGTGTGGAGGTTCATGGGAGACTTCTAACGTGTGTACGGCGGATCGGGCGAGACGGTGGACTTCCTGCCGCGCTTCGTCGTCCAGGAGCTATACTGAGTGTATCCGCGAGGGACCATGGTTACCCGAGCCTCCCACGAACGATCTTCGAGCCAGCCTTCCTCGGTCTCACGGCCTCCGACGCCGCGGCGGGAGGTCCGGGTCGCCGGCCCCGCGCTGCTGGAGCTGGGCGCGGTGCGGGTGAGCGCGGCGCCGACGGCGCGCCCGCAGGCGAAGCTGGTGCTGGGCCAGCCTGGCGACCGCTTCGAGCAGGAGGCGGACGCGGTGGCGGATCGGGTGATGCGGGAGGAGGATCCTG
>CAZKWG010000899.1:0-3049 GCA_964556105.1 uncultured Enterobacterales bacterium
GGCGTCATGAGCGTGCTGGTCTGGGGGCGCGCGACCGACGGCGTGAGCCGGGGCTTCGACCTGGACGGCATCGTCAGCAGCGCCAACGATCCACGCGGCTGCCGCATCGAGGACTATGTCTCGCCGGAAGGCGTGTCGGGCATCGACAACGGCTTCGCCCGCGTGGTGCCGGCGCTGGACCTGACCGAGGCCGTCGCCGTGGAGGGCCTGATCGCGCAGTCCATCTCCGGCGGCGAGCTGCTCATCAGCATGGAGCTCACCGGCGTCGACGATCCGATGAACGACGACTGTGTCGGTCTCACCATCGCCCGCGCGACGGGCGACGTGCTGCTGGGCACCGACGGCCTGCTGGAGAGCGGCCAGACCTTCGACCGCGACCTCGATCTGCCCACGACCAGCTTCGAGAACCTGAAGATCGTGGACGGACGGATCCTCGCCACCCCGCTCAACTGGAACCTGCCGCTCACCATCTTCAACGTCTCCCTTAACTTCCCGCTCGCCAACGGGACCTTGCAGATCGATCTCGATCCCGAGGGAGGCATGAGCGGCGTGTTCGGCGGCGGCATCCCCGTGACCTACATCACAGAGGTCGCCAGCAGCGAGAACGTGGACGCGGATCTCGTCAGCCTGGTCGCCTCGCTCCTGGACGCGACCGCCGATCTCGACCCGGACGACGCGGGCGTCTGCCAGACCATCTCGGTGAACCTCGAGTACGAAGCCATTGACGCCTACTTCTTCGAGGACTGAACCATGCATCTGTTTCTGATCCTGCTCGCCTGCACCGCCGACAAAGAGCCCCAGGAGACGGGGCTGCCTGACGAGACCGCTGAGACGGGCGAGACCGACGAGGAGACCGGCGAGACCGGCGAGACCGGCGAGACCGACGACGAGGAGACCGGCGAGACCGGCGAGACCGGCGAGACCGGCGAGACCGGCGAAGTGGACACCGGAAGCGCGGAGTACCTCGCGGCGCTCGTGACCGAGGCCATCTTCGAGACCGCCTCGCGGGATGTCCGCCGAAACAATGCATCGGGCGCCTCCATCGCGGTGTGGATGGGCGACTCCATCGTCTCCTTTGGGGTCGGCAGCCCGCACCCGGACGACGACACGAAGACGGTCAGCTCGAGCACCCTGTTCCAGGTGGGCTCGGACACGAAGAAGATGACGGCGATCGCCGTGCTTCAGGCCATTGACGCGGGCACGCTCTCGCTCGACAGCACGCTCACGGAGGCGCTGCCGGAGCTGGTCTTCGCCACCGATCCGAGCTGGTCGGACGCGATCACCGTCCACGATCTCCTCTCGCACCAGGGCGGGCTCTGGGACTACACGCCGTGGGACGACGCGCCCGAGGACAGCGAGCTCGCCGAGCGCGCCTACGGGCGCTTCGCCGAGAACGAGGTCGCCATGGCGCCGCCGGGCGTCTTCTGGAACTACTGCAACCCCGGCTTCTCCCTGCTCGGGCTGGCGGCCCAGGAGGCCGATGGGCGCGCCTACCCGGACATCCTCACGGAGGACCTCTTCGCCCCGCTGGGCATGGATCGCACCTATGGCCGCCTCTCCGAGGTCGCGGCCGACGGAGACTACGCCACCGGCTACGGCGTGATCATCACGGCTGGCGCCGACAGCTTCGACGGCTTCGAGGGCGAGGTCGCCTACGAGTTCGGCACGCTGGAGATGGACGAGCAGGTGGACAACGGCTTCACCCGCCCGGCGGGGCTGGTCTGGTCTACCGCCACCGACCAGATGCGCCTGGCGAGATTCCTGGTGGACGGGGACGAGACCATCCTCTCCGACGCGCTGCGCGAGCAGCTCGCCACCGCCCAGGTGCCGCTCTACCCCACGGTGCCCGGCCAGTCCTACGGGTACGGGCTGATGGTCCTGGACGGCTTCAACGTCGGCGCCGACTACTACGAGGCGCCGCTGTGGATTCATGGCGGCAACACGCTGACCATGACCTCCACCTTCTATGTCCTGCCCGAGCAGCGCTTCGGCATCTCCATCCTCTCCAACGGCTACGGCGACGACTTCACCGCCACAGTGGCCGCCGCCCTCAGCGGGCTGGTGGACCTGCCCGAGCCCAGCGATGGCCCCGCCTACGAGGACGTCGGCGACCTGGCCGACTATGAGGGCACCTGGACGGACACCTACGGCCTCGGCGAGATCACGCTGAGCTATGATGGCGAGAACCTGAACATCTCCATCCCGCTGCTTGAGGCGTACGGCTACACCGTCACGCCGGCGCTGGACCCGGTCATCAAGGACCTCTTCTACGTGTACGTCGACGGCGCCGCCTATGACCTGACCTTCATCGACGGCGAGGACGGCGAGGCTCGGAAGTACCTGCGCAACCGCTCCTTCGTCGGCATCCGGGACGACGAGCTGAGCGCCCGTCCAGCCCTGGCCACCAGGGCCGAGGTCCAGCGCCGCCTGATCGAGGGGCGGCTCGAGGATCCCGCGATCGCCGCCCGCCCCTTCCTGCCCGGCCCGCTGGGCGCCCCCTTCCGGCACAGGACCTCCCGCTGAAGACCTCGAGCCCCTTCGCCTTCGCCCTCTGTCAACCCGGATCCGAGCGCTGGCTGAAGGCCGAGCTGGTCGGGCTGCGTCCCGATCTGCGCCCCTCCTGGCAGCGCCCCGGCCTGGTCACCTGGAAGACCACCGGGGCGCTCTTTGGCCCGGACGAGGCCCCAGACGCCTGCTTCGCGCGGGCCTGGGGCTGCTCGCAGGGGCCGGCGCAGACAGTTCACGAGATCGTGAACATTGCCAAGAATGTCGGCGCGACCTGCCTCTTCCTGGGCAGCCGCGATCAGGGTCGCCCCGAGGAGATCCCGCCCGCCCGCCAGCAGGCCGCCGACGCGCACGCCCTGGCCCTGGCCGCGGAGCTCCACGACGCCCACCCCTTCTCCTCCGGCCCGCCCGCGCCCGGCGAGACCGTGCTGGACGTCGTGTGCAGCCCGGGCGAGCCGAGCCTGGTCGGCTGGCACACCCACGGACCCGGTCGCCACCTCGAGGCCTGCGGGCGCTTCACGTACACGGTCTCGCCCGAGGCGCC
>CAZKWG010000900.1:0-3048 GCA_964556105.1 uncultured Enterobacterales bacterium
AAGCACTCGCCTGCCACTCATGCACCGTGAGCGAAGCGAACTGGCTCATTCTTCGCGCTGCCGGGCCCGCCGGCGCGGCGCGAGCTCACGCCCCCTTCCATCGCCTCTCTGCGAAGGCCGCCTCGAGGCGCCCCACAGGGAGGCGGAGAGGCCCATATGCAGGCGCAAGCACACGTATCGACTACGACAACCCTCAACACTCGCCATGGCCCCGCCCAAGGCGACGATTCGAACTCGGAGACCGCGGATCGCTGGTTCGCGCGCCATCTCGTGGAGCTGGTTCGCCGTTCGCCGATCGAGCGACCGGAATGGAGAATGGAGGCCTGTCGGTTGCTCAAGCGTTACGTCGAGCACCACTGGGAGACCCTTCGCGGGCTGAGCTCCGCCTCGCGGATGCAGCACCTGTGCAGCGACGAGGTCTATACGACGGCCCTTCGATCCCTCACGCGCGAGGTCGCGATCCCGCTCGCGCTCGCCCGCTACGAGGCCATCATGGAGCGCGCAGCTCGGCGGGCCCTCCCAGGTCGGCAGGAGCTCGTTGACGACGTGCTGCAGAGCGTACGCTTGCGTCTGCTGGAGCGAACGCCTCCCTGCTGGACGAGTCCCGACTTCGACGTACGGAAGCTCCGCGCCTACCTCGCCCGGTGCGCCTTCAACGAGGCCATGACGCGTCTCCGCGCCGAGCGCCGCGACGTACCGCTGCAGACGCGCGAGGACGACGAGCCGCTTCCGTTCACCCGAGATGGAGCCATCGACCCCAGTCTCGTGGTGCTGATCGTCGCGTGGCTGCCGCACCTCAAGGCCCAGGTCAACGCCGAGATCCAACGCTACATTCTCGAGGAGTCCCCCGAGGTGTGCAATGCCCTCCTCGCGTACACCGCTGCAGACCAGCTCTCCTGGTCCAGCGTCGAGCGGAAGGCCGAGGATCTGGGGCTCGCCATCTGCAGCAAGGCCAACTACTTCAAGCGGATCGGCCAACTTCGCAAGCGGATCGGGACCATCTTCGGTCTGGAGCCCGTGAGCCCGACGCAGCTCCGACACCTCCTTCGCGAGGCCACCCCCGAGGCGCTGGCGCTGCTGATGACCAGCGCCATGCAACGCGCAGCCTGACCGCGGGAGCCCGGGCTCACGAAGACCTCAAGATCACGTCCCCGCGATCGTCCAGACCGGGATGCACCTCGACGATCTCCGTGACCTGTCGCCTGCCTTCGGGCGTCCTGGCGATCTGCACGACGGCGTGAACTGCTGTACAGACCTCCATGCGGACCGCGCGGAGCGGAATGGACTCGCCTCGAACGCTCAGTAGCAGGTTCTCCAGCCTGCTCAGCGCGAGGCGGGCAGAGCTCGCGTGGACGGTGCCCAGCCCGCCGTCGTGCCCGAGGTTCAGGGCCGTCAGGAAGTCGCTGGCGTCGGCGCCGCTGCGGATTTCGCCGAGGATCACACGGTCTGGGCGCATGCGGAGCGAGGTGTGGATAAGCTCGGCGACAGAGCACCCACGGGCCTCGAGGTCCACCAGGTGGGGGTGCTCCAGATTCAGCTCGCGTGTGTCCTCCAGCACGATGATCCGCTCGTGAGGTTCGATACAGCCGCACATCGCACGAAGCAGGGTCGTCTTCCCAGAGCCGGTGCCGCCGCTGACCAGGACATTGCGATGGGCGCGCACGATGGTCTGCAGCCTCTCCGCCTCCAACCCGCTGAGCGTGCCCATTCCCACGAGGTCATCCAGCGTGTAGGTGCGATGGGAGGCCTTGCGGATGGAGAGACAGGTGTGGCGACTGACCGGCGGCTGCACGGCGGTGAACCGCTCACCCGATGGGAGGCGCGCATCGAGCCGCGAGAGATCCTCACCGCTCCGTTTGCCGACGAACTGGGCCACAGCCCGCACGATCGCCTGGAGCGTCTCGGGCCCGAGTCGCAGGGCGGAGCGCTCGAAGCGACCACCCCGCTCTACGAAGATCGTCTCTGCGCCGTTGACGGCGATCTCGGTCACGCTGGGGTCCTCGAGCAGCGACCGCATCGGCGCCAGATGGGCGCTGAGGGACGCGGCGAAGAACTCCCGCATCCCGTCGTTGACCACGGCGCTCATGGGTTCGCCTTCAGCTTCACACGCTCCGTCCGGACCTCGGCTGGCTCCAGGTTCACCTCGGCGATCCCCTCGCGCCGGCCGCGCCGGACGACGACCCGATGGATGACGCCAGGGCGCACCAGAAACGGTTGCCCGGGCCGACCCTCGACCCCGTCCACCCAGACCCCGGCGCTGGCGGGCGCCGCGATGGTGAGCGAAGCCATGGGCTCCATCGGCACCTGAAGGTCGAGCGCCTGAGCGGCCGCCAGCGTGACGACCCGCGCGGTGTCCGCATAGCTCGCTCCCGCCGAGATGATCAGGGTGTACGTCCCCTCCTGTGTCATGAACGAGCAACCGGGCCCATCGGATCGACCAACGCCGTCAAGCTCGCAGGCGCATGGGACCAGGCGCTGATCGAGCGCGTCTACACATTGAACGGCGAGCTGGGCAGGAGTATCGATAACTGTATCGACTATCATCTCCAGCTCTTTCATCAGCGCCCGAAGCTGGTCCTTGGTGATGCTCTTCGCGCCGGGGGCGATCGGCGGGATGCGCACCACCCCGAGCGACTCCTCCAGCCCCTCCCGATGGACGCGCTGGAGCTCGAACGGCGTGCCACCCGCGTCGTCGGCCTGCGCCTTGCCCACCTCAAAGGGGGGATGGAGGAGGATGGCTTGTCTGGCACCACCCTCGGCGGTCACCTCCATGATGCGCGCGCGGGTCCAGTCCGACTCAACCTCCCAGTACCGAGCCCCCTCACGCGCGCCGTCCACTGGGAGCGCCGGATCGAGACCAGGCGCCGCGTCCACCACCCGCGCTGTGAGCTGCGCGAGGTTCAGCAACATGTCGGCCAGCTGTTGCCGATCCGACGGCCCTGCCCCACCGTCGTCGGGGGGCGGCGGCAGCACGGCGACGACGGCCGTAGGGACACCACCATGCGCCACGCCCGCCGCGAAGACCCATAGCCCGAGCCCGAGGGCGCG
>CAZKWG010000901.1:0-3039 GCA_964556105.1 uncultured Enterobacterales bacterium
AGACGCTGAAGATGCGTCGCCAGCTCGCCGAGCGCGACCGGCAGCTCCAGGACGCAGAACAGCGAGTCGCCGACGCAGAACAGCGCGCCGCCGACGCCGAGTCGAGGTCCACCAACGCCGAGTCCCGGATGAAGCGGCTCCAGGGTAGCACCGCTGAGGTGAACGGTCTGCGCCAGCGTCTCTCAGAGGCCGAGCGCGCCCGCGACGAAGCTGATCAGCGCGCCTCCGACGCCGAGTCTCGGATCCGCGCCGAAGATCGCGCGAGCCGGGCCCGACCGGACACGGGCGAGCAGCGTCGCCTCCAGCGGGCGCTCACAGAGGCCGAGCACGACCGCGACGACCTCCGCGCCCGCCTCGAAGCCCAGGAAGCCGAGCTGCGCCAGATCCGCGGCAAGGCCGGCGCCGACCGCGAGGGGCGCGCCTCCATGACCGACCGCGTGCGTCAGCTCGATCAGCAGGTGATCGAGCTCCAGCGGCGGATCTCCGAGCTGGAGCACGAGAACGCCGACCTGCGTGACCAGAACGAGATGTTCACGCAGGACCTCCTCCGGCGCGCGGAGGGGGTGCTTGCCCCGCTGCGCGGCGACGACGACTGAGCGTATCCACGGCGTCATCAGCCCCCGCCTCGGACCTCCGAGCGGGGGCTTCGTTCGTCTGGGCTACCCGTCCTGCTCCGAGGCCCTCGGGCGTGGATCCTCCGGCAGCGGCCCATCCGCAGCACCAGCCCGCCGCCGGAACCGCTCACGCAGGTGCTCCATGGCGCGGGCCTCCAGCGCAGGATCAGCGTCCGGCTGGGGCAGCAGCCCGAAGCGCAGCTCCGAGAGCGCGTCCTGGCCGGCGGCGAGCCGATCGTTGACCTGCTGGACGAGGGCCTCGATTTGGCCGTGCGAGCGAAGCAGCTCGGCGGGATCGGGCTCGCCGCCGTCGGCGATGTCGCGCACGTAGGCGAACACCACCATGCTGTGGTCCTGGACGCGTAAGGTCAGCTCCGCCTGGGTGGCGCGGAGGTCGTCGGCGGCCTCCCAGAGCTGGGTGAGGGCCGTGCCCTGTTCAAGCGGCGGGCGAGATATGTCGGTCATATTGGCTCCGAAGGTGGATGATTGGATGGAGCGATACCTCTGGTCTCCGGGCATGGCTCCGCCAGGATCAGCGACGAGGTCGCTCACCTGCTGCAGGCCGGTGCCCTCGGATGAGGCCCGTTCAACTGGACATAATTCGGAGCGGCTGGCAACCCCGCGTGCACAGAAAACGGTGAGCCCGACGTCGGTCGCCCCTTGGCCGCAGGAAGTCGACCGCAGGTTGGGCGCGCCGGGCGCAGGCGAGGGGGGGATCGGGCGGTGTTCGTGTTCGCGCTCGACCGGCTGTGATGCGGGGCCCATGGTGACCATGGCGGCCATGGCCGCCATTCATGGTCTCCGTGGGCGCGCGTCCATGGGCGCCATGGCTACGCCCATGGGATTCAACCATCGAGGTTCCTGGCCGATGGTCAGGCGTTCATGGGCGCCATGGGCGCCATGGGCTCCGTGGGCTCCGTGAGCGCCATGGGTGCTATGGGTGCCATGGGTGCCATGGAGGCTCGGCATGGCGCCCATGGACACCATCGAGGTGGTCCGCGCGATGCTGTGCGGTCGCTGTGCGCGTCCCCTCACGTCCCATGAACAGGGCCGAAGCCAGGCTGGGTGGCGCGTCGTTCGCCAGCTCTCAACGGACGCGCGACCCTCATGCGCTCGAAGGTACTACAGCCGCTCACGGAATATGGGCTGTTCAAGGCCAGGAAGTGGCTACTTGCGCGAGGAGAGATTGAAGTGGACTCGCGCACCTGGCATACCTGAGTTCATGTCCTCTGACCTGTCCGCCTACCTCGATCTTGATGCTCCTCAGGCGCAGGGTCAGTGGATCCGTATTCTCGCGCGGCAGCCCCGTCCCCGTCAGGAGCCATTTCTCCCTGTTGAAGTCATTCTGTGCAATGCCCTCTTTAGGGTGTTGGACCCTCACCGGTTTGGTGGGAGCAATATCCGTTTGATTCCTGACGCCGTGAAAGTGCTTGCGCATACACTCAAGCGAACTACAGGGTCATTGACTAGTAAGATGTTGAACTTGGATGGATCACGCGAGAACGCTGGTCGCCTCGAACCCGAGGTGTTCTTGCGATTCGCGCAGGAGCCAGACCGGTTCGTGGCGTTGTACCTCGTCACGATTCAGGCGGCTCGCGATGTTGGGCTGGGTGCGGAGCGTGTCCCCGACCTGGTAGAGGGGCTGGAGCTTCGGGACGTACCGCTGCTCGGACAGCACGAGCTTGGCAGACGCGAGATCGAGAGACTCTTTGATGAGCAGAAGGATGAGCTTCAACGGCTTGGTGATGCATTCGCATTCAACGAGCCGGACACCTCGCGAATCGTCGAGCAGCGCGTGCGCCTCGGTCAGCACCGATTTGCTTCCGCGGTGCTCAGGCACTACGACCACCGATGCGCGTTCTGTGGGTTCGCTCCGAAACACCTTCTGCGGCACCGACTCCTGGTCGCCTCCCATATCAAGCCCTGGGCAGACAGCAGCCCGAAGGAGCGGCTCGACCCGCGAAACGGCATCGCCGCCTGTCCGATGCACGATAGCGCGTTCGACTCCGGCTTGATCACGGTGAACGGAGGAATGCGCATTCACCGAGCTGATCTGTTGGACATCAGCATTGTTTCGGACGTCAAAGTAGGTTACTACTTCGAAGAGCCTGGGCTTCAGGCCCGTCTGCTGATCCCCGAGGGCCGCAAGGGTCCAGCGGATGTCTACCTCCAATTCCATAGGGAAAGGAGGTTTCGTGGCAAAGCGGAGTGGGAAATGGCCAACGTGGGTCTGCCAAAACCGCGACGTAGGCGCACTGGGTATCTGGCGGGATAGATCCCTTTCGTGCAGATGACCACTACTTATTGATTTTGCCTGCCACGCCTGCTCGCCCCTGAGGCGAGTTGCCAGCACTTCAACGTGCTGCCCGACCGCGCGCGCTGATTGTCGGGAAGCCCGAGGAGCCGGAGCTGTAGTACTTCGAGG
>CAZKWG010000902.1:0-2150 GCA_964556105.1 uncultured Enterobacterales bacterium
GCCCCAGCAGGGGGCGGAGCTGTCCCAGCCCCAGCGCCAGCAGCCCGAGCGCGGCGTGGGCCAGCAGCGTGGCGCCTGCGCTCGGGTTCACCGGCGACCCGAAGACCTCCGCCGACGTCCCCGCGCGCCGCAGGCGCGTCACGAGCGCCGACACCAGCGCGCGCTCATCGGCGACCAGCGCGGACGAGGCTCCGCGCGCGCCTGTGAGGGGCGGCGAGGCGGTCGGCGTTGATGGCTGATTCTCGTCCACGGACCTCCAAGTGTGCGCGGCGGAGCGGCCGGCCTGCGCAGAACAAGATAACGCTGGCAGCCACGTTCGCTTGCCTGAGGCAGGGTACGGATTTATTCTGGGCACGCGGGGCTCGGTACGCGGTTGCTCCGCCTGCCCTGGACCCGAAGCCGAAGAAAGCAGGAAGCCGATGAGATTCCGAGGGCGAGAGTACACTGGCAAGGGTGTGACGGTCGCAGTCATCGACAGCGGCATCAACCGAGACGATCCGCGTCTGGCCGGCATGAAGATCGAAGGCTGGAGCATTCGTCTCACGGCGACGGGTCATGCCGAGCTCTCGGGGGACTACCGCGACGAGAACGGTCACGGCACGGACATCGCCGCCGCGATCCGTCGGGTCGCGCCGGACGTGGCCCTGGTCGGCGTCAAGATCATGGACGAGCGTCTCCGGACCAGCGCCGACCTGATGGGCGCGGGCATCGAGACCGCCTACAAGCACGGCGCGAAGGTGATCAACCTCTCGCTCGGCACGCCGAACATGGGCAAGGCGCTTCTGCTCCGCGACTGCACGGCCTTCGCCGTGGAGAGCGGGTCCGTGGTGCTCGCCGCGGCTCACCCGAAGGGAGAGCGCGCCTATCCCGCCGACCTTCCCGAGACGGTCGGCGTCGCCACGCACCCGGACTGCCCGATCGAGAAGGTCTACTACTTCGCGCCGCACCGGTTCCCGCGCACGGAGTGGGGCAATCTCACCGGCAAGTTCCTCACGCACGGCTACGAGTGGTCCAGCGACCGCCGCAGCGCGTTCAAGGGCTCCGGCATCGCTACCGCCTACCTCTCCGGTCGCTTCGCCTGCCTGCGCGAGGCGCTCCCTCACGAGTCGGCGACGGGGCTCATCGAGGTGATGCGTCAGTCCGCGCTCACTCCGGTCCCCGAGATCGGCTACGCCTGAGTGGAGCGCGCCCTCGTCATGGGACCAGCGGTCATCTCTCTGGCGCTCTGGTCCGGGACGGTCGCCGCGGGCCCTGGGGACATCTTTGGCCTCGGCGCGGGATCGCTGGGGCGCGGCGGTGGGGGCGTCGCCTTCGCCGAGGGCGCGGAGGCCGCCTGGCTGAACCCGGCGGCGCTGGCTGGGCAGCCACACAACAGCTTCTTCGCCGGCTACCAGGCCATCGGCGCGAGCTTCGAGCCTCTGCCCCCGCTGCGCTGGGACACCAACATCGACGGGCGCATCGACGACACCGATGACCCGCTGGTCCTCGGCACGCCCGGCGGGCGCGCGGACGGCGTGGGAGTCGGGATCCGCGCCCGGATCGGCGGTCGGGTCGGCGTCGGGCTGGCGGCCTTCATGCCGAAGGACAGGCTCGTGCGCATCAGCAGCATGGAGCCCTCGCTCCCCGATTATTTCCTGTACAACCGGCGCCTGGAGACCTACCAGCTCGCGGCGGGGCTGGGGGTGGACGTCGCCCGCGGCGTGCGGCTGGGCGCCGGAGCGCAGCTCGCAGCTGGCGCGGACGTCCTGATGGCCGGCAGCCTGCGGGTCGCGGTTCAGGGCGCCGAAGAGGGCGACTCCGACGCCTCCCAGCTCATCGGCGGCACCACCTTCGACCTGTCCTCGGTCGATCTGGACGTCTACCCAAAGGTGATCCCGGTGGCGGCGGTCTCGCTGGACATGGGCGCGCTGCTGGCGGCGCTCGACGGCGTGCACCTGGCCGGCACCTGGCGCGGCTCGGGCGGGATCCCGGTGGACATCGTCGTGAACCTCGAGGTCGACGCCTCTGTGGAGGACGTCGGTGATCTCGAGCCGATCACGCTCGCGCTGCTGGCGGATCTGCAGCTCGCCTTCCTGGACCACGCCATCCCCTCCCGGTGGACGGCGGGCGGGCCGACCTGCAGGAGAGGGGCTGCGCAGGTACGGTGCGGT
>CAZKWG010000902.1:2160-3023 GCA_964556105.1 uncultured Enterobacterales bacterium
CGGCGCCTACGAGATGGGCGAGCTCGCGGTCGTCACCATCGACGTCACCGGCACGCGCTGGAGCGCGGTGGTCCCCAGCGTGGCGAACGTGGACGAGGACGAGAGCTCGCTTCAGAGCCCGCTCTTCCAGGCCGATGACCCGAGCATCTCGGACGGCAACGCCTACACCCTCGCGCTGGAGGACACGATCGCCGTGCGCGTGGGCGGGGAGATCTCGCCCCTCGATCGCGAGGTCGACGGGAAGATCCGCACCCTGCGCCTGACGGTGCGCGGCGGCTGGGGCTATGAGCCGAGCCCGCTGGTCAGTCAGGGGGCGAGCTCGGCCTTTCTGGACGCGGATCGCATGCTCGTCGCGGGCGGTCTGGGGGTTGAGCACGGCGATCCCTTCGGCAAGGTCGAGGGGCCGGTCTCCTGGGATCTCTTCGTTCAGGGCCATCTTCTGGCCAGCGGCGAGCTGCAGCGCAAGCTCGACGATCCTTATGTGGCAGGCGCGCCGGTAGACGGCGTCCCCATCCCAATCGGCGGCCGACTCTGGACGGCTGGTCTTCAGTGGAGCCTGGAATACTGATGGCGATCATCACGAATCTCGCCCGCTGGGCGCGCGACCTGACCTTCGAGAAGCTCCCGGCCTCCGTCGCGGTGCGGGCGCGGCTTCAGCACCTGTCCACGGCAGGCGCGGTGCGCGCGGTCCGCGGGCGCAGCGTCGCGACGACCCTGGCGAAGTCCAGCCGCGGGGGCGGAAAGACGCCGCGCGTCGCAGGCGGGAACGGCAGCGTCCGCGAGGCCATCCGCCTGCTCGCCGGCCTCGCGAGCTGGCTCTCCTACGACGACACCCTCTTCCTGGGTCAGCCCGCCTCGGGGCC
>CAZKWG010000903.1:0-3014 GCA_964556105.1 uncultured Enterobacterales bacterium
CCGATGCGCTCCTCGCTCAGGTACTGCCAGCCCTGGGGCCAGGTGTGGCCGCCGCCCTCGATGCGCAGCAGGGTGGTGTCGGCGGCGCAGCCCTGGCCGTCTACCTGGACAACCGAGGTCCCGTCGTCCGCGGTGTCGGCCAGCGCGGTCTCGACGCTACCCGAACAGCCGTTCAGTGTTCGCCAGCCCTCCATACTGGTCTCGACGTCCATGTAGTCGCCCTCGCCGCTGCCGGCGCAGAGGGGCTCGGTGCTGCTGCCGTCGTAGCCCCAGCAGGGGTCCTCCGTGCCGTGGATCTGCAGGACGGGGACAGGGCGGGAGGGCGCGCAGCCCGGGGTGGCGAGCGCCTGGTTCTCGCCCGCGACGGGGGCGATGGCGGCGAAGACCTCGGCGCGCTCGCAGGCCAGGCGGTGGCTCATCGCGCCGCCATTGGAGATCCCGGTGGCGTAGAGGCGGGCCTCGTCCAGGTTCAAGGCGCGATGCAGCTCGTCGAGGAGCGCGTCGATGTAGGCGACGTCGTCCGAGCCGTCCTCGCAGGCCACGCCGCCCACGCAGCGCCAGCCGTCCTCGCCGCCGCCCGCGTTCCAGCTCCGGCCCTTGAGCCCGCGCGCGTCCACGCCGTCGGCGGCGACGACGATGAAGCCCTCCTGGTCGGCCACGGCGAACAGGCAGGTGGGGCTGCTCTCGTCGCCGTCAGCGCAGGTCGTCTGGTTGAAGCCCTCTTTTTTTCCACCGCCCCCGTGCAGGGCCAGCACCAGCGGGGTCTCGGCGCCGCCATCATAGCCGGGCGGCAGGTGGACGATGTAGTCGCGGTCGCGCCACCCGGGGACGCGGAAGGTCTCGGTGAGCGGCCCGACCAGCGCGTCCTCGCCGCCCTGATCCGGCGCCAGCGGAGGGCGACAGCCGAGGAGGGAGGCGGCGAAGAGGGCGGGGACGACAACCTTCATCGGGGCGTGGACCTCTCTCCGGTCTAACCTGCCTCGCGCTCGGCCGCAGCAGGCGTGGATCCTGGGCGAAGGCTCCGCTACCATGGGTCTCTCGTCTGGGAGTCTCCGTGCGATCTCTGCTCTGCGCCATCCTCCTCGCCGCCTGCACCTCCGACAAGGAGCCCGTCGAGACCGGCGCGCCCTTGGACACCGACACCGGCGAGGCGATCACCGACGCCGACCAGGACGGCTCGCCCGCCGAGGAGGACTGCGACGACGGCGACGCCAGCGTGCGGCCGGGCAACCAGGAGACGCCCTACGACGGCGTCGACAACGACTGTGACCCGAGCACGCCCGACGACGATCTGGACGGCGACGGCTACGCGTCCGCCGAGGACTGTGACGACTACGACGCCCAGATCTCGCCGGACGCGACCGAGCTGTGCGACGGGGTGGACAACAACTGTGACACGTTTGCCGACGAGGACACGGCCGCCGACGCGGTGACCGTCTACACCGACGCGGACGGCGACGGCTACGGCGACGCGGCCTCGACCTACACCGGCTGCGCGCCGCCCGAGGGCTCGACCACCGACGACACCGACTGCGACGACGCCGACGCGACGGTGAACCCTGGCGTCGCCTGCGACTACGTCGTCACCCTCGCCGCGCCCGGGGCCAGCGAGCTGACCCTGCTCGCCGAGACCGACACCACCGTCTCCATCGCCGGGGTCGGCGAGACCAGCCTGATCGGCGGCCAGCCCGCCACCGTCGCCCTGGTGGCCGGCACCTGGACCGCCCGCGCCGACCAGCCCTTCCTGGCCGTCCTGTCCACCTCGGCGCTGGGCGGGGACATGGTCAGCAAGGCCCGCGGCCTGGACGGCGCCTACCTGAGCAGCGAGCTGTACGGGACGGGCTGGGAGTACGCCTGGGCGATCAACCCGGGTGAGAGCGACGCGACGATCACCGCCGACGCCTGGGATGAGGAGACGGCGAGCTGGGTGAGCCTGGGCACGCAGGTGGCGGCGTCCGGCGAGGCGGCGACCTTCGAGGTCGAGCTGGGGCAGCGGATCTTCCGCCTGAGCGCCGACGTCCCGGTGCTGGGCTGGGGCGCCTTCATCGCCAATCCCGATACCCATGTCGAGTATCTCGTCGGCGCGGAGGGCGGCTTCCTGGACGACACCCGCCACTGGCTGATCCCGGAGTCCATCGGCAAGGCGGCCCTGACGGGGCTGTGCATCGACGACGCGGGCTGCACCCTGGACCTGCTGCTGGGCGAGGAGAGCATCCAGAGCGGCACGTATACGCTGGGCCAGGGCTTCACCCAGCTCGTCAACCGCGAGAACGTGTACACGATCAGCACGACGGGGGCGATGCTGGTGCGCGACGAGAGCACGCCGTACGGCTTCGACGCTGACGACGGCTCCTCGCTGGACGGCGATCTCGTGCCGGGCACCAGCGGCGGCGCCTACGACACCACCTTCGTCGTCGCCGCCACCGTCGGCGTGCGCAACGTCTTCCTGGAGCGCTACAGCGATCTCACCGCGATGATCTACCGCGACGGCACCGAACTGACGGTGGAGCAGCTCGTGGACGGCGCCTGGGTCGCCTCGTCTACCGCCAGCGGCAGCGCGGGGGAGGCCGTGGTCGTCGGCGACGGGCTGATCCCGGGCAGCGTCTGGCGGGTGACGGCCAGCCAGCCCATCCACCTTCAGCAGCACCAGGGCACGTCCGAGTACAGTTGGACGATCTTCAGTGATCATTTTGCGGATTGAGCGGGGTGAGACCCCATGCACGATCAGACTCTGATTCTCTCACTCCGGAGGTCCGTATGCTCCCGCTCCTCTTCCTGTCGCCGTTGGGTTGTGACCGACTCGAGCGTGGCTGTCTGCACCGCGATCTCGACGACTGGTGCTGGCACGAGGAGAACGAGAAGGGGCCGGTGCGTCCGGAGGGCGGCGAGCGCTGCGAGATGCCCACCTCGGAGTCCGAAGATCTCTCCTATCGATGTGGGGATCTGGACGTGAGACAGGACGGCCCCGATGCCACCGGCTACGATCTCTACTTCGAGCACACGACCGGTGAACT
>CAZKWG010000904.1:0-3001 GCA_964556105.1 uncultured Enterobacterales bacterium
CCGGGTGCGCGACCCGCGCGCCGGCTACCGGCAGAGCCTGGACGTGCTCGCCATGATCAAGGACGAGGACCCGGAGCGCCTCACCAAGTCCAGCTTGATGGTCGGCCACGGCGAGACCGAGCTGGAGGTGCTCCAGGCGATGGGCGATCTGCGCTCGGTGGGCGTGGACTTCCTGACCATCGGGCAGTACCTGCGGCCGGCGGAGAAATATCTACCGGTGGTGGAGTACGTCCCCCCCGAGATCTTCGAGCGCTATCGCGAGCTGGGCCTGGGTCTGGGCTTCAAGTTCGTGGCGAGCGGGCCGCTGGTGCGCAGCTCCTATCGAGCGGGTGAGTTCTTCATCCACGAGTTCCTCGCGCGCGGCGGCACGGCCCGCATCGTCCCCGCGGGCATGGCTGAGGTGACGGCATGACGGGACAGGGTGCGCTCGCCAACGCGCTGGCCGCGGCGCTTCAGCAGGACCAGCGTGTGCATGTGCTCGGCGAGGCGCTCGAGCTGAGCCCCGTCACCGCTGGGCTGCGCGCGCGGGCGCCGGAGCGCGTTCACCTCCTGCCCGCCTCGGACGCGGCGCTGGTCGGCGTGGCCGTGGGCATGGCCATGGGCGGCGCGCGCCCTGTGGTGGAGCTGGCCGGACCGGACGCGCTGTGGGGCGTGCTTCAGCAGCTCGGGCAGGAGGCGGCCACCCTCAGCGGCGAGTTCTCCGCGCCGGTGATCGTGCGCGTGCCGATGGTGCCAGGTGCAGGTGACCCCACTGGCCTGCTCACCGCGATCAAGGGGCTGACGCTCGCCGCGGCGGGCGTGGCGGCCGACGGGGCGGGGCTGCTTCAGGCCGCGCTCCAGGCCAGCGGCCCCGTGGTGCTGCTGGAGTTCGCGGACGTGCTCGCGGCCCCTCTCGAGCCGGCGGAGTCGCTGCCCCTCGGGCGGGCGCGGGTCGCGCGGGCCGGGGCGCATGCGACGGCGCTCTGCTGGGGAGCGGGCGTCGGCGCCGCGCTGGCCGCCGCCGATCTGCTGGCGGGTGACGGGATCGCGCTGGAGGTCATCGACCTTCGCACCCTGGCGCCGCTGGACACGGCCACGCTGGGGGACAGCGTCGGCCGCACCGGGCGCGCGATCCTCGTCGGCGGTGGCGCCGCGGCCCTCCTCGACGCCGTCCGCGCCGCCTTCCTCCGCCTGGAGGCCCCGCCCGTCGAGGTGCCCGCCGACGCTGCGGCCATCGCCGCCGCCGCGCGCGCCGCCCTGGAATACTGAGCGTTTCGGAGCCCCCCATGTTCGTGTTCGAGCTTCCTGAGATTGGAGAGGGTGTCGTCGAGGGCGAGATCGTCCGCTGGCTGGTCAAGCCGGGGGACGCCATCGCCAAGGACCAGCCTCTCTGCGAGATCATGACCGACAAGGCCACGGTGGAGATCTCCAGCCCGCGCGGCGGCCGGATCGCCGCCCTCTACGGGCGCGAGGGCGACATCGTCAAGGTCCACGCCGCGCTCGCCGACATCGACGAGTCGGGCTCCGCGCCGGTCGCCCAGGCCGCGCCGCCGCCCGCCGCGAAGCCCGAGCTGGTCGCCGCCGTCACGCCGGCGCCGCCCGTCATCCCTATTGTCCCCGCCGCCGCGGTCAACGCGCCGCCCGCCGCCGCTCCCCGCCCGCCGGAGCCCCGCGCCCCCGGCGCCAAGACCCTCGCCACCCCGGCCGTGCGCTCACATGCCCGGCAGGCTGGCCTGGAGATCGAGCAGATCCCCGGCTCGGGCAAGGCGGGTCGGGTCACGCACTCCGACATCGAGGCCTTCGTCAGCGGCGCCGAGGCGATCAAGGCCCCGCCCGCCCTGCCGCAGGTGGCGCCGGTCGCGTCCGGCGAGGATCGTCGGGTCCGCATCATCGGCTTGCGGCGCAAGATCGCCGAGAAGATGGTCGAGTCCTGGACCCGCATCCCCCACTTCACCTACGTGGACGAGGTGGACGCGACCCGGCTGGTCGCCCTGCGCGACGCGCTGAAGGGCCGCGCCGAGGCCCGCGGCGTCAAGCTGAACTACATCCCCTTCTTGATGAAGGCCCTGGCCATCACCTTCCGCGAGTTCCCGAACATCAACGCGGTGATGGACGAGGCGAACAACGAGCTGGTGGTGCGCGGCGACGTGAACATCGGCATCGCCACGGACACGGAGGCGGGCCTCTATGTGCCCGTCGTCAAGCAGGTGCAGCACAAGAGCCTGCTCGAGCTGGCCGCCGAGATCGCCGATCTCAGCGCGCGCACCCGGGCTGGCAAGGTGGCGATGGCCGAGCTGCAGGGCGGCTCGTTCACCATCACCAGCGTGGGCAACATCGGCGGGCGCTTCGCCACGCCCATCATCAACGCCCCGGAGGTCGCCATCCTCGGCGTCAACCAGATCCACGACCGCGCGATGGTGGTGGACGGGCAGATCGTCGCGCGCAAGATGATGTACCTCTCGCCCAGCTTCGATCACCGCGTCATCGACGGCGCCGTCGCCGCCCGCTTCGTGACCGCGCTGAAGGGCCTGCTCGAGCAGCCCGAGGCGCTGCTGTTGGAGCTGCGGTGAGCGCCCTGCTCGAGGCCGAGGCGCGGCTGAACGCGCTCTCGCCGCGCCCTTTTCCGCTGCCGCTCGGTCGGATCGCGCCCGTGGTCGAGGGGGCCTTCGTGGGCTTCGGCCGCAAGGGCTGGGTCGTCACGGGCCCGCGCGAGCGCGTGGGCGCCGCCCTGCGTGGCTGCCCCGTGGAGCGCCTGGTGGACGGCTTCGCCGGCGCTCGACCCTACAAGCTCGCGCCGTGCAGCGCCGCTCCCGGCAGCCGCGCGCTCCACGCCGTCGGGCTGGCCCTGGTCAGCCGGGAGCCGGTGCTCTGCATGCTCGGGCTGGCCTCGGCCGCCTCGGGCGCGCTCCACGAGGCGCTCAACGTGGCGGCTCTGACCCGGGCGCCCGTGATCTTCGTGCTCGTGAACCTCACCCTGGACAGCGCGGCGCCCGTGGGTCCGCAGATCGCCGGCTCTCCCGCC
>CAZKWG010000905.1:0-2997 GCA_964556105.1 uncultured Enterobacterales bacterium
CAAGAACGACCTGCAGATCGGAACCAACTCCGCGGACTTCAGCACCAACTACTCCGACACGAACTACCTCGCGCTCAGCGGCGGGGTCCTGGACGGCGCCTCGGGCGCGGTCTCCCTCTCCGACGCCGAGTACGGCTTCCGCACCACGCTGCGGGAGGACTACCCCGGCTTCGCGCAGGCCGGCATCGGCGACCGCAACGGCGACGGCGCCAGCGAGCTCGCGCTGGGCGCGTTCGGCTATGACTGGCTGGACGACGAGGATCAGAAGGTCAACGCCGGCGCCGTCTTCCTCTTCTACAGCCTGTGAAGGTCTGATGCTGTCCTGGACTCAGGCCGGCGCCGTCGCCCGCCCCACCGCCGTGCAGATCCGCGTTCAGCGCAGCTACCCCGGCCGCATCCGAGCGGGCGCCCCAGTGCCCACGCGCTCGATGTCCCGCGAGGAGCTGCTGGAGAACGTGCGCCACTTCACGGCCGGGATGCGCACGCCGCGCACCACCCCCTGCGACACGCTGCTGCTCTCGGGGGTGGGCGTCGCGGCGCGCGCCGACACGGGCGAGGCCATCCAGCGCGCGCGGGAGGAGGGCGTCCGCCGGGTCACGCTGCACGTCGGCGTGGAGGACCTCCCCGGCCTGGACGTGCGCCGCTACGCCGGACAGGTGGACCAGCTCGTCGTGCCGGTTCAGCCCGGCGGCGATCTGGTGGCCGGCGCCCAGGCGATTCAGGCCGCGGTCGCCATCGGCCTGCCCGTCGCGGCGAACACGGCGCTGACGGCGAACGCGCTGCCCGGCCTGCCCGCGGCGGCGCGCCTGCTGGCCTCCGCCCGACCGACGATGCTGACCTTCACCTATCCCTTCCCGATCAACGGCGGCGACACCTCCGACATCCCCCCGCCCGCCCGCGCCGTCGCCGCCCTGCGCGAGGCGCTGATGATCCTCGACGCCGCGGGGCTCCCAGCCAGCATCAAGGGCCTGCCGGCCTGCTACCTGGGCAATGACGCCGCGCGCCTGCGCCGGACGGCCAACCGTTGGTACGTGGACGCCGATCACCAGCGGGACCGCGCCCTGCTCTTCTTCCCGGACGTGGTCTCCTTCTACAAGGACGAGGCCTGTCGCTTCTGCCGGCTCGACACCGCGTGCGACGGGTTCTTCGCCGCCTACCTGCACCGACCCGGCTTTCCGCCCCTCGAGCCGGTGGAGCCGGACGCCTGACCCGAGCCTCGGCTCAGGGCGCCAGCGCCTGCACCTGCGCGAGCTGGGCCTTCGCCTTCTCGGCGTAGGGGCTCTGGCTGCCCGCCACCGCCTCGAGCGCGGTCAGCGCCTGGCCGACGTTGCCGGACAGCAGCTGCGCCTGCGCGTAGAACCAGCGAGCGGCCGGCGTGGCCTCGGGGTCCTGGGCCAGGACCTCGAGCGACATGAGCGCGCTCGCGCCGTCGCCCGCGCAGACGAAGCTGCCGCCCTCCAGCACCCACAGGCGCCGGTCCTCGGGATGGGCGCGGCGGGCGGCACGGAAGCGGGCGCCCGCCGTGCGGCAGTCCCCCTTCCCCAGCAAGGTCACGCCAGACTGGGCGTACTCCGGCACCTCTTCGGCGGCGCCCACGGGAGGAGGGCTGCGATCCGCCAGTCCGGAGATCGCCGGGTCCACCGTCTTGTTCAGGGCGTCCGCGCGCTGCGAGCTCCACCACCAGAGGCCCGCGCCCCCCAGCACGAAGAGCGGGATCAGGGCCCGCAGCCAGCCGCCGGAGCTGGGCTCCGCGGGAGGCGGGCGAGGGGCTGGGCGGAAGGGCTGCCGAGGAGCGCTCCCCCCCGCGGCCCGTCGCGCCTCGTTGCGGCCAGGCTCGGTCCGGGTGCTCCCCGTGCGCGTCTCGCGGCGCTCCATCTCCTCGACCGCGGCCTGGGCGGCGGCGGCCATCGCGTCCTCGGCGTGCTCGTGGACGGCCTCTTCGAGCGCGACGGGGCTGGTGTCGGGCTGAACCGCGGCGGCAGAGCGGACGATCTCCCGCACCAGACGACAGTCTTCCGCGCAGGAGGAGCAGCTCTCGATGTGACGCTGATAGGCCTCGCGCTGGGCCGCTGGGAGCGCCTCGGGCGTCAGGGCGAGCGCCACGGCGATGGGCGGCGGCAGGTGCGCGCTCCCCGCCATCGGCCTCCCCGAGCGCATCGCCTCGACGGCGTGGCGGGCCGAGCTCATCAAGGTCAGCGCGTTCAGCGTGGCGGCGGAGTCGCCCCCGCGGCTCATCACCTCTTTGGCGATGGTCGCCGTCAGCTCACGGCGACGCTCCTCGTTGTCCACGAGGATACGTCCGCCCGTGCCCTCGGCCGCGCGCAAGGCGGGGTTCGAGAGCACGCGCTCCGCGGTGGTCCTCAGCGCGTTGCGTACCGCGGTAGCGGCAGCACCTTCTCCCTGCTTCCAGCGCTCTACCAGGGCGTCATCCATGGGAACACTCTATCAGTATCGGCCTGGCCGGGATGGTCAGGCGGCCGAAGACGTGGACAATTCGGAGCGCCCCCCCGGACAGGCGGGGAGCGAGCGGAGGCAGCGTGCGCTGGCTGGTCATTCGAGGCGGTGCGCTGGGGGACTTCATCCTGACGCTGCCGGCGCTGGAGCGGGCGCGCGCCCAGGCGACGCACCTCACGCTGATCGCCACGCCGCGCTACGCGCAGCTTCGGCCCGACCTCTACGATGACCTCCAGGACCTGCGGTCGCCCCAGAGCCTCTGGCTCTTCGGCGGCGGTCGGCCTCCCGGCCCGCTCCCCGATGTCGCCCTGGCCTACACCCCGGGCGTGCCCGAGGCGCTGCGCGCCCTCGGCGTGCGGCAGATCTTCAGCGCCGCGCCGCGCCCCCCGCCCGGTGTCCACGCCGTCGATCACCTGCTCGGCGCGCTCGGCGAGCCAGCCTCCCCGCTCGCCAGGCCGCGCGTCCCCGCCCCTCCCTGGACCCTGCCGCTCCCCGGTCCCGCGCCCATCGTGCTCGCCCCCGGGGCCGCGAGCCCGGACAAGG
>CAZKWG010000906.1:0-2991 GCA_964556105.1 uncultured Enterobacterales bacterium
GCCGGCCCGGGCGGCGACGAGGCGGCGCTGTTCGCCGGGGATCTGTTCCGGATGTACGCGCGGTTCTGCGAGTCCAAGCGCTGGAAGGTCGAGATCCTCTCCTCCTCGGAGATCGGCGTGGGCGGCTCGGCCGGGCGCGCGGCGGTCGGCTACAAGGATGTCATCTGGCAGGTGCACGGCGATCTGGCCTACCGCCACCTGAAGTACGAGTCCGGCGTGCACCGCGTGCAGCGCGTCCCGCTCACCGAGACCCAGGGGCGCATCCACACCTCCGCCGCGACGGTCGCCATCCTGCCCGTCGCCGAGGCGGTCGAGGTGGACATCCAGGACAAGGACCTGCGCATCGACGTGTTCCGCGCCGGCGGGCCCGGCGGCCAGTCGGTCAACACCACGGACTCCGCGGTGCGCATCACGCACATCCCCACCGGGCTGGTCGTGCAGTGCCAGGACGAAAAGTCCCAGACGAAGAACAAGTCGAAGGCGCTCAAGGTGCTCGCCGCGCGCATGCTCGAGATGAAGCAGGCGGAGCAGTCGGCGAAGGAAGCGGCGGATCGTAAGGCGCAGGTCGGCTCGGGTGACCGCAGCGAGCGCATCCGCACCTACAACTTCCCCCAGAACCGCGTCACCGATCACCGCGTCGGGCTGACCCTCTACCAGCTCGACCGGATCATCCAGGGCGACATGGAGGAGCTGCTCACCACCGTCGTCGGCGCGCTCCAGGCCAACGTGCTCGCCGGGGCCTCGCTCACCGACGAGGACGAGGACTGAGGGCTCGGCTCAGGGCCGCCCGATCCACACCGGGCTGCTCACGGCCCAGGCCGGCGTCTCCAGCAGCGGGGCGACCGCCTCCTCGCCCCAGGCCACGGCCAGCACCCAGCCGCGGGCCAGCGCGAGCCTCTCCACCCGCGCGTCCAGGCGCACGGGCTCCGCGCCCGTCAGGTCCCAGCGCGCCAGCTCGACGCCGCCGCTGCCGATCAGGGCCGCCCCGCTGAGCGGCATCCAGGAGGGCGCCTCGACCCGCAGGCCCACGTCGCGCAGGGGGCCGAAGGGGAGCGCGCCTCCGGGCCCAGCGCCGTCCACGCTCAGGGTGAGGCGAGGGCCGTTGCTGGCGACCGTCCGGCCGGCGACCAGCGCGGCGACGATGTCCACGGTGGCGTGTACCTCGGGGACCTCGAGCATCCAGGTCCGTGGGCCCGTGGCGGCGATGGGCACCCAGGCATCCAGCAGCCCGGTGAAGGTCGGCAGGTCCTCCAGCGAGCCGAGGCGCAGGCCGCGGGGAGGGCGGGCCCATCCGGTGGGCGAGCCGGCCGCCGCGACCCAGGCGGGCTCGACGACCGCCACGCGATCCGCCACGCGCGTCATGGCGTTGAGCAGCGTCAGCGCCGCGATCCCCGGCCAGTCGGCGGCGCCGTGGGCGGGGTCGCGGGCGTCCGGGCTCCAGGGCCAGGCCACGAGCGCGCCCAGCGTGTCGGTGTCGGCCCGCGAGCCCGGCTCGGCCATCAGGTGTTCGGCGGTGTGGCGGTCCATGGCCACGGGCGCGACCTCGTCGTCGGCGACCAGCACGGCGTAGCCCACGCCCTCCGCGGCGGCCGCGAAGAGCACGTCCTCCGCGCGCCGCCCCTCGTCGCGGTCGGGCCAGGCCTCGCGCCCCAGCTCGGCGAGCAGCGGCGGGTCCTCTGCGCAGGGCAGCACGGCCTCCAGGCTGGAGGTCTCGCTCAACGTGAGCTCATCGAAGAAGAGCGCCTCACAGGCTGGTCCTGCCCAGATCGCCGCCGGGCCCGTGCCGGGGCCCAGGGCCAGCGTCTCGCCGCCGGCCGCCATCGGCCAGGGCTGACCCTCCCAGTAGAGGGTGGCGGGCAGGTCCTGGCCCTGGTCGTCGGTGACGCGCACCTGAAGGAAGCCCGCCGCGCCGAGGCTCAGCGCCCGGTCCTCGCCAGGCAGGCTGCCGGGGCCCGCCGCGTAGCCGGGGGTGGCCGCGCGCAGGCTGAGGGTCTCCACCGGCACCCGCCCCGCGAAGGCGCCGTCCCGCACCGAGAGGCGGGCGAGGGGGACGTCATCGGCGTCCAGCGCCTCGACCCAGTCGCCATCCGCGCTGCCCGAGACGTCCAGCCCGCGCGGCCAGAGGAGGGCGTGGACGGCGTCGCGCTCGCCCACGGTGATCGCGTCGGCCCCCTCCCAGACCAGCCAGCCCCCCAGATCGCTCAGCGCGCCGGTGGCGGCGAACAGCGGCGCCTCCCCGGGGTCGAGCCCGTCGGCGCCGGCCTCGTAGGTGGAGCCGAAGGCCACGCTGCCCGCGGGCGGGACGACCAGCAGGCTCGCCGCCTGGCTCAGCTCGAGCAGCTCGGCGTCGGCCTCGAGGCGGTAGCTCAGCTCCGCCGGCGAGCCGTCGTCGAGCGTGCCGGTGAGCGAGATCCCCGCGGCGTCCTCCTCGTTCCAGGCGGAGATCTCCACGTCCTCGAACCAGCGACCCTCGAAGGTGGGCGTGGCCTCCACCAGCAGGTCGGCGCCGCCGGCCCTCGCGGCGTCGATGAGGGTGCCGCCCTCCAGACCGAGCTGGGTGAGGGTGGCGTAGGCGCCGCGCACGACGAAGCGGACCTGGGCGTTCTCCAGTATCCAGTCGCCCGAGCGCCCGTCCCCGCCCGAGGGGGCCTCGGCGGCGCAGGGCATCCGGCGCGCCCGCACCTCGCCGCTGAGCAGCGTGCGCGGATCGCAGACGCCGGGATTGAAGGTGTCGATCGTGCTCACGGGACCGCAGGCCGGGATCAGGCCCGCGCCGATCAGGCCCGCGCCGATCAGGCCCGCCCAGCGCAGGCCAGGGCGCGTGGGCGCGCCCCGCACCCGGTGGGGCCGGAGGCTCAGGGGGTGGTCGGGGTCTTGGTCGCCCCGGCCTCGCCCGCGGCCTCCTTGGGCGTGGTCGCCTCCTTCGCGGTCCCTTCGGCGGTGGCGCCCTCGCCCGTCGCGGCCGGAGCCTCCGCGCCCTCCCAGCGAACC
>CAZKWG010000907.1:0-2982 GCA_964556105.1 uncultured Enterobacterales bacterium
CACCAGCATCGAGGCCGATCCTGACGCGGTGCTCATCGAGCCTGAGGACCCTGAGCTCTTCGCTCATCCCTTCTGCGCTCTGATCGGCACGGGGGAGCTGCCCGAGCTGTCCGAGCGCGCGGTGGAGCAGATCGTCCGCTACCTGTCCTATGGCGGCTTCCTGCTCATCGACGACGCCACCGCCACGCCCGGCGGGCCCTTCTCGCGCTCGGTGCGCGATCTCTGCGCCCGGCTCTTCCCCACGCGCCCGCTCTCGCCGCTCCCCTCGAACCACTCGATCTACCGTAGCTTCTTCCTCCTCGAGCGCCCCTTCGGTCGCACGGACGCCAGCTCGGTGATGGACGGGGTCACGGTGGGGCCTGTCACGCCGCTGGTCTTCAGCCCGAACGACATGACCGGCGCGCTGGATCGCGGGCCGGACGGGCGGGATCGTTACCCGGTGACGCCGAACGGCGAGTGGCAGCGACGCGAGGCGCTCAAGCTGGGGATCAACCTGGTCATGTATTCTCTCACCTCGAACTACAAGCAGGACCAGGCGCACGTCCTGGAGCTGATCCGCGAGGGCAGGCTCGAGTGAGCTCATTCTGGCTGGGCGGGACCCCGGGGGCCGGC
The DNA here is from genome assembly GCA_964556105.1 of uncultured Enterobacterales bacterium. GTDB lineage: Bacteria > Myxococcota_A > UBA796 > UBA796 > CAZKWG01 > CAZKWG01. The sequence goes on from CAZKWG010000907.1 coordinate 613, forward strand.
GGTGTGCTCCATTGGAGCACCGGGCCGCTGTGGGTGGTGGTCGCGGTGGTCGTGGCGCTGCTGGCGCTCGGCCTCGCCGCCTGGACGGGCCGTGGGGCGAGCCCGCGGCTGCGGGCGGGGGAGCTGGCGCTCTGGACGGTGGCGCTGGCGCTGCTGGTGGGCGCCGCGGCCGGCCCGGTCTGGGTGGAGGAGGAGGGACGCCGTGAGCCCGCCCACCTCGTCGCCCTCGTGGACGCGAGCGCCTCGATGGGGGTCATCGAGGGCGGCGCGGCGCGGGGGGCGGGGGTCCAGGCGATCCTCGAGGAGCTCGGCCCCGATGTCGAGCTGTACACCTTCGACGAGGAGCTGCGGGTCACCTCGGGGGAGGGCGTCGCCTTCGCCGGCCGGGGCACCGATCTCGGCGTCGCGCTGAGCGCGCTCCACGAGCGCTATCTGGGCCAGGATCTGCGCGGGATCGTGCTGATCACCGACGGTCTCGACCGCGGCGCGCTGCGGCGGGAGTGGCGGGCGGGGACGGCCTTGAGCGCGCCGGAGCTGCCGGGGCCCTTGACGATCTACCAGGTAGGGAGCGGCGAAGACCTCGAGGACCTCGCCGTGGACGACGTGGTGACCGGGGGCTTCGCCTTTCTGCGCACCCCGTTCACGCTCACCGCGAAGATCCGCGGGGACGCCGGCGCGCGCGTGCCGGTGACGCTCTCCCGCGAGGGCCGGCTGGTCTCGGCGCGCGACGTGACCCTGGACGCGAACGGCAGCGCGGCGGTGGACTTCCAGGTCACGCCCACCAGCGTCGGTCGCTTCTCCTGGGAGGTCTCCGTCCCGGTGGCGGCCGATGACGCCGTGCCCGGGAACAACACCTTCCCCGTGGTGGTGCGGGTGGTGCGCGACCGCACGCGCGTGCTCCAGGTCAGCGGCAGCCCCAGCTTCGATCAGAAGTTCCTGCGCCTCTTCCTCAAGGAAGACCCGAGCGTGGATCTGGTCAGCTTCTTCATCCTGCGCACCCATGACGACATGGGCGCAGGCTGGTCCAGCGACGAGCTCAGCCTGATCGAGTTCCCCTACGATCGCCTCTTCGCGGAGGATCTGGGCACCTTCGATCTGGTGGTGCTCCAGAACTTCGACTACGCCCCCTACTTTGAGTACCGCCAGCGCGAGCTGCTGACGAACCTGGCGGAGTACGTGCGCAGCGGCAAGGCGCTGGCGATGACGGGCGGCGATCGCAGCTTCGACCTGGGGGCCTACCAGAACACGGCGCTGGCCGAGGTGCTGCCGCTGCAGCTCGGGCTGGACGGGCCGAAGGCCGACGAGGGCAGCTTCCGTCCTCGGCTGACGAGCGCCGGGCTGGCCCACCCGATCACGCGCCTCGCGGGAGACCCCGAGGAGAACGTGGCCGTCTGGGGGCGCCTGCCCGACATGGACGGCCTGAACCTCACGCTGGGGCCGGCGGAGGGCGCCGCGGTGCTGCTGGACCACCCGAGCCGCACCTGCGCGGGCGGGCGCCCCTGCCCGGTGCTCGCCGTGCGCGAGGTGGGCGAGGGGCGGACGATGGCGCTGACGGTGGACGCCTCCTGGCGCTGGTCGTTCACCGAGGCCGCGACGGGGCGCGGAAACCAGGCCTACCTGCGCTTCTGGAAGAACGCCATGCGCTGGCTGGTGGCCGATCCCGCCGATCGGCGCGTGGTGGTGACGCCCAGCCGGGAGAACGTCCTGCTGGGCGACGAGGTCCGGCTCATCGTCAACGTCCACGACGCCGGCTACCAGCCGGTGGCCGGGGCGGAGGTGACGCTGGCGGTGCAGGGGCCGGACGGCGAGGCGGCGCGCTTCACGCTGAGCACCGACACGACGGGCGAGGCGACCGCGGCCTTTCAGCCCACCGCCAAGGGCGCGCACCGGGTGGAGGCGCGGGCGGGCGGCACCGCGGGAGACCGAGGCGAGACCGTCTTCGCCGTCAGCGCGCGCGACCCCGAGCTGGTGGAGATCATCCCCGATCGCCCCTTCCTGGAGGCGCTGGCGGCGGCCAGCGGCGGTCGCTACGTCGGCCCTGGCGAGCTCGGCGAGCCGCTGCTGGACGAGACGGCGGGGCGCGAGGTGCGCGAGCGCAAGGAGACCCGGCTCGGCACCTCGCCGCTGCTGGCGGCGCTCATCGGCCTGACGGCCAGCCTGGCCTGGACCCTGCGGCGGCGGGCTGGAGCGCGCTAGCCAGGCTAGCTTTCTCGCTCAGCGTTGGGTCCAGCGCAGGATCAGGCTGGCCAGGGCCTGGGACACGGAGCCCTGCTCCTGCTCCCGCTTTCCGTCCCAGCGGTAGACGCGGCTGCCGCAGGCCGCCGCAAGGCGCTCTGGATCTCGAAGAGCGACAAGCTTCTGGAGGACGCG
>CAZKWG010000908.1:0-2981 GCA_964556105.1 uncultured Enterobacterales bacterium
CCAGTAGCGCTGGATGAGGGCGGGCGCGCTCGGATAAGAGGGCGTGGGGGTGGACACATGGGCGAGCGGGGGAGCTCCATCCGGCTGGACGCGCGGGATCTGCGCGTGCTGCACGTCAGCGCGGCCTGGATGGCCGACATGCTCCCGGCCCTGGTGGACGGCGTCGCCCGCGAGCTCTACGCCCACCCTGACGCCCGGCCCTACTACAGCACGCTGGAGCAGGTGCGCGGGCAGTCCATGGCCTGGATAGGCGGCGTGCTGGCGGCCCCAGACCTGGACGCGCTCGAGGCCCTGCTGGTCCGCGTGGCGAGGATCCACCGGCGAATCGGCATCAACACGGCTTTCTTCATCGAGATCTGCGCGATGGTCGGCGAGCACGTATCAGCGGCCGCAGAGGCCATGCCGGTGAGCCCGGAGGTCCGAGCGGGCGTGATCCGCACCTTCACCCGCCTGCTGTTCCGCCAGGCGGCGCTCTTCTGTGCCGAGCCCGAACCCTGACGAGCGGCCAGCCCAGCCGCTCCGCGCGCGCCTCGTCCAGCGGGAGGACGCAGCCCAGCCTCCAGTCCGGGGAGAGCTCCAGCCGGGCCCGCTCCCGCCCGTCCGGCCCCAGCTCCAGCAGGCGCGGCCCCCCGGGGCCCTCGGCCCCCCGAAAGTCCTTGTTCTCCACCACCCACAGCCCTCCGTCCGGGCGCGCCGCCAGATCCTGGAGCCAGCGGAAGCCCTCGGCGAGGACGCGCGCCACCCGCAGCCCCGCGTCCAGGTGGAGGATTCGACCTCGCCCGGTGTCGGCTACGAACCAGCCCTCCGGCCCGCGCGTCAGGCCATGAGGCTGGCGCAGCCCGTCGAAGACCACCTGGGGGTGGATCTTACGGCCGATGCGTAAGATCGCCCCCAGGTGGAAGGAGCACATCAGGGCCTCGTCCGGGGAGAGGGCGGCGAGGCTGGTGGGGTGGACCTGGCGGGCGAGCGTGGGCGTCTCGTCGTCGGCGTGGGAGCGCCCGAGATCCAGCGTGGGATCGCCCAGGTAGCGCCAGGCCTCCTGTCCCTCGGCGTCCAGGGCCACCACGCTGTCCGTGCCGCTGCTGGCGACCATCAGCCCGCCGCCGGGACGGGCCACGAGGCGGTGCAGGTCGCAGAAGGCGGGGTGGGTCCAGCGTTGGAGCTCGGCGCCGGAGCCGGGGTCGAGGGCGCGGAGATCGGCGGGCCCCTGGCAGGCGGCCCAGAGCGGGCCCTCGGGCTCCGGCCAGCAGAGCCCGCTGGGGGTGGGCAGGTCCAGCCGACCGATGACCGCCCCCTGGTCCCAGTCCACCAGCAGCAGCGCCCCGCCCGCCGCCTCGCGCAGGGCGCGCGGAGGCACCACAGGCGAGCCCAGGCGCTCCCCCCGAGGGAGGCCAGGGGCGCGGAGCGCGCGCCGCTGCTCCGGGAAGTTCTCGCACTCCAAGGCCAGGAGCAGCCTCATCGGACCCGCACCGCCAGGCGGAGCCCGTGGCTCTGCTCGCGCAGCACCCCGCCGCCGCCCCAGGCCAGGGCGCCCAGGCAGAGCAGGCCCATCCCCGGCGTCGTCCCCAGCACCTCCTCCGGGGCCAGCCCCGCGCTCGGAGGAATCGGGCCCTCGCCGGGGTAGGGGCGCCGCCGCGCCAGATCGGGCGGGGTCTCCGGGTCCACCCAGCGCACGATGGGGCCCTCGCCCTCGCCCGGCTCCAGCAGCAGCGCGCAGACAGCGTCCCCCGGCTCCGGGTGCCCGCCCAGCCGGCAGGCCAGCAGGCTGTCCCGGCAGCGCGCGTCCCCCGCCACCGCCAGCACGCGGTCGGCCGCCCCGCTGCCCATCATGGCCTCTGCGGCCAACAGGACGGCGAGCCCCGTCGCCCCGCCGGCGAACACGCTCTCCGCCGGGCCGGTGAGCCCCAGCGCCAGCGCGATGAAGCCCGCCGGTGCGTTGTGGACAGAGACCTGAAAGGCGGCCGGGCTGGCGCCATCAGGGCCCAGGGCGTCCAGCGATCGACGGAAGATCCGGCTCGCCGGAAGGGATCCGACGCCTGAGCCCCACACCACCCCGAGGCGCCCGCCCTCCCCCGAGCCCAGCGCGCGGGCCGCCGACGCCACCGCGAGCTGCTCCAGCCGCCCCATGCGCCGCCACAGGTCCCGCTCCACCCGGCGTGGGCGGGCGGGCTCCGGGGCCTCCAGCGCGGGGCGGCCCTCCCGCAGGCCGCCGAGCCAGGTCGAAGGATCCTCACCGAGCCCGCAGCTCCCCGCGATGCCCAGGATGCGTGTCACGGCGCCTCCAGGAGCAGGGCCGTGTTCGAGCCCCCGAAGGCCAGGTTCACCGACAGGGCCTGGCGCGCGGCGCAGGGGCGGGGGCTGGTCACGAGATCGACGGCGAACTCGGGGTCGGGCGTAGCGAGGCTGGGCGGGATCTCCTCGCGCAGCAGGCCGAGCAGGGTGACCACCGCCTCCAGCGCCCCCGCCGCGCCCAGGGTGTGGCCGAGCGCGCCCTTGGAGGCCGTGACGGGGAGCCCGGGGAGCTCGCGCAGGAGCATGCGCGCCTCGATGGCGTCGTTGAGCGGCGTCCCGGTCCCGTGGGCGTTGACCCAGCCGGGCCTGCCCTCCCCCGCCAGGGCCGCGGCGATGGCCCGCGCCGCGCCCGCACCCTGCGGGTCGGGGCTGCTCATGTGCCAGGCGTCGGTGGCGTTGCCGTACCCGGAGATAAAACCCAGAATGGAGGCGCCGCGCGCGCGCGCCTCCTCCTCGGGCTCCAGCAGCAGCGCGGCGGCCCCCTCGCCCAGGTTCAGGCCGCTGCGCGCGCGGTCGAAGGGCAGGCAGCGCCCCGCGGACTGGAGCCCCAGGCTCCCGAAGCCGAACCAGGTCAGCTTCCCGAGCACGTCAGCCCCAACCGCCAGCGCTCGGGGCGCCCTGCCCTGAGCCACCAGGGCGGCGGCCGAGCCCAGGGCGCGCAAGGCGCGGCGGCCCTGGCGGCCTCGGGG
>CAZKWG010000909.1:0-2972 GCA_964556105.1 uncultured Enterobacterales bacterium
CGGAGGCTCGGCGAGGACAAGGCGCTGCTCACGGGCGGCCTCGTGACGACCGGCCTGGACGACGTCAACGACTACATCGAGGTGCCCGCCAGCAATCGCGCGTGGATCATCGAGGACGGCTCCATCCGAGAGGTCGGCGAGATGCACCTGGCGCGCGGCGCCCACGGCTCCGCGCGGCTGCCCGACGGGCGCGTCATCGTCTTCGGTGGCCTGAACGAGGGCGCCGCGGGGCTCTACCCCTCGGGGACCAACGCCCTCGCCTGCGCCGAGATCTTCGACCCGGCGGACGACACCTTCTACCTGCTCGAGCCCTGCGAGGCGGAGAGCACCGCCGATCCCCTCCCCTCCCAGACGGCGTTCCCGATCTTCGCCAGCGATCCCCTCTATGGGCTGCTGACGGTCGGCGGGCTCAACCCCTCGGGACGCACCGACGGCGACGCCAGCACCGGGGTCGCGTACTTCGTCAGCTGCCCCGACGCGGATCAGTGCTGAGCCGGCTCCAGGGCGGCGAGCAGCGCGCCCAGGCCAGAAGCTAGATTATCTAGCAGAATGTCCGGCTGGCTGGCGACCAGCGACTCCCGGCTGGCGAAGCCGGTCGCCACCGCCACGGCGACGACGTGCGCCCCCCGGGACGCCAGCAGGCGCTGCCCCGCGCGCGCCGCGGCGACGTCGTTCGGGGTGTCGCCGATGAGCACGATCCGCTTCGGCGCCGGGCCCCGCCGGACCGCGCGCCGCCAGGCGAAGGGCATGAGGTGATCGCGATCGTGGGCGTCGTCCCCGTAGGCGCCCGGTCCTCCGGCGAAGGGCTCCCAGATGCGGGTGGCCTCGAGCTTGATCCGCGCGCCGGCGATCCAGTTGCCGGTCATCAGGCCGATCCGCGCTCGGGCGCTGACCGCCTCGACCGCCTCGCGAACACCCGGGCAGAGGTTCGCCCGCCCCTCGGCGGCCGCGATGGCGACGCGGCGCTTCAGCGCCTCCAGGTAGACGGCGCGCACCCGACCCACGCGGCGCGGAGTGGGCTCCACGCCGACGCGACGGAGGGCGCCGCCGACGAGGTCGGGGTCCATGCCGCCCGCGAAGGAGACGCCGTCGAAGGCGTCGGGGCGACCATAGAGCGTGGTCATGGACTCGACCATGGCCGCGCGCCCCGCGCCCTCGGTGCGCAGCAGCGTGCCGTCGATATCGAAGAGGACCAGGTTCAAGAGAGCTCCAGAGCGAGCATGCGCGCGACGCTGCGGGTGAGGAGGGCGCCGACGGCCTCTCCCCGCTCCAGGCGCTCGCGGATCTCGGTGCTGCTGACCTCGGGGAAGCGAACGGCCCCCGCAGGCGAAGGGTAACCGTCCCGACCGACGACGATGGGCTCGAATTCCTGGGCGATGGACGCCCAGTCCCGCCACTTCGGCAGGGTGGGGAGCACGTCGGCGCCCACGACGAGACGAAAGTGGTCGCCCGGGTTCGCCTCGCGGAGCGCGCGCAGGGTCTCGACGGTGAACGAGGGCGTGGGGAGGGTGCGCTCCACGTCCGAGACGCGCACCCGCGGGTCGATGTCGGCCGCCATCGCGGCGCACCAGGCGACGCGACGCTCGAAGGGCGCCAGCGTCTTTCCATGCCAGGGCTCGAACGCGTGCCGGAAGACGGGGACCAGCCAGACCTCGTCCACCTGGTCCGTCCAGAGCAGCCACGCCGCCACCATCGCGTGCGCGACATGGGGCGGGTTGAAACTTCCGCCATAGACCGCGATGCGCACAGTACCTCCCGCTCTGGCTCATATCAGGGTCGAGGTTGCGGCGTGTTAGGTTGCGCTGAACGGTGGAGCACTCGTGAGCGGCGTCGCCTCGGACAGGACCGACCTCCCTATCGGTGTCTTCGACTCAGGCGTCGGCGGACTGACGGTGCTGGACGCGCTCGCCCGCCGGCTCCCTGCGGAGAACCTGCTCTATCTGGGCGACACGGCGAGGGTCCCCTACGGGACGCGCTCGCCGGAGACGGTGGTGCGCTACTCCGAGCGCGTCGCCGGTCACCTCTACGCCCGCGGCATCAAGGCCCTGGTCGTCGCCTGCAACACCGCGACGACCTGGGCGCTGCCGGCCTTGGAGGCCACGGGCGAGCGCCTGGGCGTGCCCGTCATCGGCGTCATCCGGCCTGGCGCGGCGCGGGCGCTCGCGATCACGCGGACCCAGCACATCGCCGTGATCGGCACGGAGGGGACCGTGCGCGGGCGCCGCTACGAAGAGGAGCTCCGCGCCGCGGCGCCCGAGGTCCGCGTGGACGCGCTGGCCTGTCCGCTCTTCGTCTCGCTCGCCGAGGAGGGCTGGACCTCCGGCCCGATCGCCGCCCTCGTCGCCGAGCGCTACCTCGCGCCCTTGCGAGGGGGAGCCGACACGCTCATCCTCGGGTGCACCCACTATCCGCTGCTCTCCGAGGCCATCGCGCAAGCCCTCCCCGGCGTCACGCTCGTGGACTCGGCCAGCGCCACGGCCGACGCCGTGGCCGCGACCCTCGCCTCGCGCGGGCTGGCGCGCCGCGGGGGCGCCGGCAAGCAGAGCTACCTGGTGACCGACAACCTCGCCCGCTTCCTCGCCGTCGGAGAACATTTTCTCGGCCGAGAGCCATGGCCCGCGCAGGTCGTGGACATCGACGAGACCGACCACGCGGCCTGGACGACCTTCGTGGAGCCCGCCGACACCGCCCCGAGGACCGCCGATCCGTGATCCGCCTCTACCACGTCCACAAACGTTACGGCGACATCTCGGCCCTCATCGACGTGTCCACGCAGGTGGTCAAGGGCGAGTTCGTCTACGTGACGGGGCCGAGCGGCGCCGGAAAGACGACCTTCCTCGAGATGGTCTACGGGGCCGAGCCGCCCACCGAGGGCAAGCTGCTCATCGGCGGCGTGGACGCGAGCCGACTGGCGCCTCGGCGCCTGGCCATGCTGCGACGCAACATCGGGGTGGTCTTCCAGGACTTCAAGC
>CAZKWG010000910.1:0-2965 GCA_964556105.1 uncultured Enterobacterales bacterium
TGTGATAGGGACCTGGCTGCGCGCGATACGCGAACACGGATCGCAAGTATGTTGGGTCGTTCAGAGAACTGTGTGTTGCCGTGAAGTTCCTATGTAAGCTCGTGTTGAAGACGGCCTGAGGCCGCGCACCGCGACGCGCTCACCTCGGTCCGCAGGACCAGGCGCTCCTGACGGGACATGGTCGCCGGACAGCAGGCGCTCGACGACGGGTATCCGCCTTCCATTGGCATGGTGCTGGCTACGCGCCTGTGAGTCGGGGGAACCATGTGAAATTTGAGGCCGAATAAAGCTGCATCTGAACCAGCTCATCGCCTTCTGGAGTCATGCACAAAGTTCCAGTAGCATCAAGCAGCCGGAGCTTCTCCTTGAATGCCCATTCAAGGCGGATTTTCGAGGGAAGCACCTTGAACGCAGCACATCGGACTTGAACCGGATCGTGCCCATTGCGCGCTTTAAAGGCATAGAATCCCGCCTGCTTCCCAAGTTCAAATCCAGAGCACCTGTTTAGGCCGCAGAGTACCGCGGCCCCCTGCCATCAGGGCCCGTCCCTCACACCACCAACTCCCGCAGGAACCCGGGCAGCGCCCCGTGCTCCGGCCCGTAGCCCAGCGCGAACAGGCGCTGCTCAGGCGGGTGCTGGGCCTGCACCCGGGCCACGTCGGCGTCCAGCTCCAAGCGGTAGTTGCGGTACTCCGCTCCCGCGAAGACCTCGCCGGACCAGCGCAGCCAGGCGCCGATGTTGGGGTCCTCGGTGGTGGCGCCGCAGCCAATGAACAGCAGGCTGCGGGTCGTGCGCAGGGCCTCACGGACGGCGCGGGCGTGGGGTGCGTCGCGGACCTGCAGGTAGCGGTCCACGCCGAGCACGATCGACTCCGGGCGCCGCCAGTGGCCGTGGAGGTGCAGGATGGCGGGCTCGTCGCCGCGCAGGGAGCGATCAACCTCGGCCGGCTCGTCCCAGCTCACCGCGCGGAGACCTGTGGCCTGCTCCAGCAGGTCGTCGTAGTTGGTGGTGGCGATGGCGCAGCCCAGGCTGTGTATCGCCTGTAACAGGCTCGTATCGGTCGCCTTCAGCGAGCCGACCGTGGCGCGCAGCCAGCTCCGCAGCTCCCCGCCCTTGGGGCTACCCAGGCGCAAGACCACCTGTGCGCCAACGTGGACAAGGTCGTCGGATTCCCCCTCGTCGATGAGCCGCAGCCGGGATGCGCACCAGCGCTCGTCGGCTCCCGCGAAGGCCCGGCAGTGCTCCACGCCAGCGCGCAGGAGGCCTGGCCAGCCAGCCGTCGGAGCCCCGCCCGTAGCGGCCAGGCTGGTGCCCGCCGCACAGATCACCAGGACCTGGCGCTTGGCCACCAGTTCGCGCAGATCGGAGAGCTTCGGGTCAGCGCTCGGCGACACGGGCGACACGGTGGAGGCGTTGGCCGCGGGTCGAGGCGGCGCAGCACAGGAGCCGGCTGGAGTCACGGGCACGGCAGGCAGGATTGTTCCGCTTCAGTCGGAAATGGAGTTGGGGCCCACCGGAGTTATGAACTCCGCCCCCGAGGCCCGCCATGCCCCGCACCCGTCGCCCGAACTTCACCGCCGAGCAGAAGCTCAAGATCCTCCGCCTGCACCTCCTGGAGAAGCGCCCGATTTCCGACCTGTGTGATGAATTCGACTTTCGCCCGAGTCAGTTCCATGACTGGCAGAAGGCGTTCTTCGAGAACGGCGCCGCGGCCTTCGCGCGGGACGGCGACGCCGAGAAGGCCCAGCTCCGCCGCACCATCGAGGCGCTGGAGGCCAAGGTGACCCAGAAGAATGAGGTGATCGCCGAGCTGACCGAGGCGCTGGTGGGAGCGAAAAAAAAGCCTGGGGCACGCTGATGGGCGTCTGGGTGCCCCACGATGTCCGCGACGAGATCGTCGACTTCGTGAACTACTGGTCGGAGCGCGGCGAGTTGGAGGCCCGCCGCATCGTCGGCTGGGTGGGCATCGGCCCCAGCAAGTTCTTCTCATGGAAGAAGCGCTTCGGCAAGGTCAACGAGCACAACGCCCCCGTCCCGCGCGACCACTGGATCACCCAGGCCGAGCGCCAGGCTATCCTTGCCTTCGAGGCGGAGAACCCGACTGAGGGATACCGTCGCCTCACCTTCATGATGAACGATGCGGACGTCGTCGCCGTCGCCCCCTCCACGGTCTACCGCGTGCTGCTGAAGGCAGGCCGCATCGCCCGGTGGGCCCCGCCGCCCACGCGCAAGGGCAAGGGGTTCGCGCAGCCAGGAACGCCGCATCGAGACTGGCATATCGACGTGGCGCACCTCAACATCTGCGGCACCTTCTACTACCTCTGCACCGTGCTCGACGGCTACAGTCGCTTCGTCGTCCATTGGGAGATCCGCGAGCAGATGCGCGAGGTCGACATCGAGACCATCCTCCAGCGCGCCCAGGAGGCCTTCCCGGAAGCCAGGCCCACGATCATCTCGGACAATGGCCCCCAATTCGTCGCCAAGGACTTCAAGGTGTTCATCCGCATCGCGGGCATGCAGCATATCCGAACCTCGCCCTACTACCCGCAATCCAACGGCAAAATCGAGCGATGGCACGCCACCATCAAGGGCGAGGCCATCCGACCGGGCACCCCGCTCTCCCTCGACGACGCCCGCCGTATCGTCGAGCGCTTCGTCGCCCATTACAACGACGTTCGCCTCCACAGCGCCATTGGCTACGTGGCTCCCAGAAGCCGCCTGGAAGGTAAAGATGCCGCCATCCAGGTCGCTCGTGATGCCCGCCTCGAGGCTGCCCGAGAGGCCCGCAGACAGCTTCGCCAGGCCGCTCGCGCGCCCTCGGCCGACCAGGCCTGCGCGTGACTGCTCGAGGTCACCTGGTCCGCAGGTCCACCGCTCGGACCAATCCCGAGTTACTCCCCCTCGTCACCCTCCCACTGCATAAGTCCAACCGTCCTCAACTCCAGTTCACGCTGAACCAAGACA
>CAZKWG010000911.1:0-2965 GCA_964556105.1 uncultured Enterobacterales bacterium
GAGCATGTCGTATTTGTGGCTGCGAACATCGACCGTCTCAATGTGTTTCAGATAAGGGCGCCGCGCAGGGTCAAGAAGCTGCGGCTGAACCCGATCCTTGGCGAGGCCGTGCAGTGGATGCCCGACCAGCGCACCCTGCTCGTCCTACAGGTGCCAGTGGATCTCGGCGCGCCCCCAGCCCCGCCCGCGACGCCGCTGGCCCCGATGGTCCACGAGACCAGCGGCGCCGTCCCCAGCAGCACCTACGAGGCCCGCGATCTGCTGGTGAGCGCCTACGATGAGGCCCTCTTCGCCCACTACGCGAAGAGCCAGATCGCGCTGGTCGACGCCGAGCGCGGCCGCGTCACGGCGCTGGGGAGCCCCGGGCTGTACGGGGGGGTGTCGGCCTCGCCCGACGGCGCCCACCTGCTGGTCTGGCGCGTTCGCCAGCCCTTCTCGCGCCGGGTGGCCTGGTACCGCTTCGCCCATGACCTCGAGGTCTGGGACCGCCAGGGTCGCCTGGAAAAACTGGTGCAATCGTTACCTGTTATTGAGAACATCCCCATTCAAGGCGAGCCCGCCGGCCCGCGCGAGATGGGATGGCGCCCGACCGCGCCCGCCACCCTGGTCTGGCTGGAGGCGCTGGACGAGGGCGACCCGAGCCGGGAGGTGCCGCACCGCGACCGGATGATGACGTGGGACGCCCCTTTCTCGGCCGCGCCGCGCGAGCTGTGGAGGGCGCAGCACCGCATCAGCGACCTGTGGTGGGGGGCCTCGGACGGGCTCCTGCTGGTCGAGGAGTGGGAGCGCGAGCGCCGCTGGCTGAAGACCTGGATCCTGAACGCCGACAATCCTGCTGTAACGCCTGTTACACTGCTCGACCGCAGCTCCCGCGACCGCTATGGCTCCCCCGGCGCTCCGGTCGTGGAGCGGCGCGCCGACGGGACGCTCGCGCTGGCCCAGGACGGCCCCTGGCTCTACTTCTCCGGGCAGGGCAGCTCACCCGAGGGGGATCGCCCCTTCCTGGACCGGCGCTCGCTCAGCACCGGCGCGGTGGAGCGCCTCTTCCGCAGCGCTCCCGGCACCTATGAGAGCGTCCTCAGCTTCGCCCCGGGCTCCCGCGAGCGGCTGCTCACGCGCCTGGAGTCGCAGGCCCTGGTCCCCAACCTGCAGCTGCGCGCCATCGACCAGCCCCGCTCGGACGCGCCCGAGGGCGAGGCGCAGCGCACCGGCGCGCTGACGCCGCTCACGCGCTTCGAAGATCCGACGCCCGTGCTGCGTCGAATCCAGAAGCGGATCGTCACCGCGACGCGCGCCGACGGGGTGCAGCTCTCGTTCAAGCTGACGCTGCCGCCCGATTATGTCGAGGGGACGCCGCTGCCGACCGTGCTGACGGCCTATCCGATGGAGTACTCGGACGCGGGCACGGCGGGCCAGATCGGCGGCACCGACCAGACGTTCACGCAGCTCCGTGGGTCGAACCCGCTCTTCCTGGTGCTGAGCGGCTACGCCGTGCTCTCCGACGCCTCGATGCCCGTCATCGGCGACCCCGAGAGCGCCTACGACACCTTCGTCGAGCAGCTCGTGATGAACGCCGAGGCGATCGTCGGCCGCGCGGTGGAGCTCGGCGTGACCGACCCGGACAGGGTCGGCGTCTGGGGGCACAGCCACGGCGCGCTGATGGTCGCGACCCTGCTGGCGCACTCCGACCTCTTCCGTGCCGGGATCGCCAGGAGCGGCGCCTACAATCACACCATGCGGCCCTTCGGCTTCCAGAGCGAGCGCCGCACCCTGTGGGAGGCGGAGCAGACCTATCTGCGCCTTTCACCGGTGATGTTCGCGCCGCAGATCGACGAGCCGCTGCTGCTCATCCACGGCGCCGCGGATCAGAACCCCGGCACCGTCCCGCTGCAGTCGGAGAAGCTCTACGACGCGATCCGCGGCACCGGCGGGACGGCGCGGCTGTTGATGTTGCCCAATGAGCTGCACGGCTACACGGCGCGCGAGTCGATCGAGCACGTCCTGGCGGAGCAGCTGCGCTGGTTCGACCGCTGGGTGAAGGGCGCGGGGGAGCGGCAGGAGAGCAGGCACCCCCCCACCGCCCCCTTCGGGGGCGCCGCCCCCACGGAGGGGGGAGGGTGATCGGGGCGGGGCGAGGGGGTCCCTGCCTTCCCGCCGCCCAGACATCCAAACGCCCCACCACAGCCCCCCTCCCCCCGCGTGGGGGAGGTGCCGCGAAGCGGCGGTGGGGGGTCCCTGCCTTCCCGCCACCCAGACATCCTGACGACGAGCTTGCCCATCCAGCCACCTCAGGTGTCCAACCCTCGTGATCCCCCTTCGTCACGGAGTGTTCATGCGCCCGTCCCTGCTCCTCGTCCTCCTCTGCGCCTGCAACGACAAGACCACCACCGAGTCCGGTGACGCCGTGGACGACAGCGGGAGCTCCGATGCCTGCACCGAGCTCTTCGACCAGGTGACCGAGCTGTACGCCGACGCCGGCGAGCTCGGCGCGTGCACCGGCGCGGGCGCGGTCGTCGCGGACAGCATCATGAACCTGTCGGGCATCACCATCGACAACGAGGGCGAAGAGATGACGCCCTGCGTAGCGGTGCGCTGCGACGCCGACCACGCCTACATCGCGTCGAACGATCTGAGCTTCTACGACTTCGTCGCCATCACGCCGAACCCGCTCGCCGAGAGCCAGTGGATTCACCGCGTCCCGCTCGCGCCCGTCGCCGTCAGCTCCGAGAGCTCGGACAATGTAGAGACGCAGGACAGCTGCGTAGACGCCTACAACGCCTGGGTCGCCGATCCGACCGACGCGACCGACAGCGAGCCGAGCGGGCTCTGCCTGGCCAGTGACACCGACGACCCATACCTCTACGATCCCGACACCGACACGATGACGCAGAAGATCCTCTGTCTGAACAACATCGCGGCGACCATCACCGGCGCGCCGGTCTTCGGCCCCAACGAGGGCCACACC
>CAZKWG010000912.1:0-2958 GCA_964556105.1 uncultured Enterobacterales bacterium
GGTGACCGCGCTGGCCGGCGCGGGGGAGGGGAGGGGAGGGGAGGCGACCTGGGTCGCGATCGTCCAGCCCTTTCCTGTGCTCTGCAGCCGCAGGCCCCCGTCGCGATCCGTGCGGTAGATGGTCGCGCCCGCGGCGCTCAGGCGCGCGACGGCCTCTTCGCCCGGATGACCATAGCGGTTGTCCTCGCCCACCGAGATCAGCGCGATCTTCGGCTTCACGGCGCGCAGAAAAGCCTCCGAGCTGGCGAAATTCGATCCATGATGCGCGACCTTGAGGACCTCGCAGGGCTGAACGCCCGCCTCGAGGAGGCGCGCTTCGGTCTCCAGCTCGGCGTCCCCGACCAGGAGCAGGCAGTCCTGGTCGTTCGTGACGCGGATCACCACCGAGTTGGCGTTGAGGTCCGAGCGAGACCCGCGCACCGGGCTGCTCTCCGGGCCGAGCACCGTCAGGCGGATCCCGCCGTCCAGTGTGTAGCTCTGGCCGACCGCCGCCGACTTGTAGGGGATTCCCTTCTGCTCGACGGTCTGCATCAGGGTGCTGTAGGTCGCGGTCGTGTGGGGGAGGCCGCTGTCCAGATAGAGCTTCGCCGGTATCGCCTGCAGGACGGCGTTCATCCCGCCGATGTGGTCCGCATGCGGATGCGTCGCCACCGCCATGGCGAGCTCCGTGACGCCCAGGGCGCGAAGCTGCTCGGCCACGTCGTTCTTCTCTTCGCCGGCGTCGATGAGGACGGCCTTGCCCGCAGGAGACCGAAGCAGGATGCTGTCGCCCTGGCCCACATCCAGCACGTCCACTGTCAGGGTCCCGGCCCAAGCCGTCCAGAAGAGGACCAGAAACAGCGGAAGGAAGAGCATCAGCGCTCCGGAGCCCTATCCCACGAGAGAGGAGAACAAACCCGCCATGACCATCGCCTCGTCCCTCCGCTCCCCCCCGCCTCGCGGAGAGGGGGAAGACCGGGCACGCGCCCGACCGGGAGCTCAGTCCAGCTTGTGGAACCAGACGTCGCGGGCCGTGTAGTCGAAGCAGCCCGCGTAGTGCACGCCGCCTGCGGTCACGACCTCGTTGTGGAACCCGAGCGCGCCCTCGTCCCCCGCGAGGGTGTCGCTGGTCCAGGTGTCCCCAGCGTTCTGGGCCAGCAGGACGTTGTTGTAGCGCCCATCGAAGTAGACGACCGCGGGGTAGGAGCCGTTCATGAAGAGCGCCCCGTCGGCGCCGCGGTACTCCCCGTCGTCCACGGTGCTGATGGTCCAGGAGCCGGGGGTCCCGATGGCGTACTTCAGGTCCTGGTTCTCCACGTCCTGATAGGCGATGTGGACGGTCCCGTCATCGGCGATCATCAGGTCGGGCCAGGCGCCGACGTCTGCGCTGTCGTCCACGACCTCGACGCTGTACGAGCCCGCCGTGCCCGAGGCCAGCTTCAGCGCTCCCGCCGCGGCGTCGTAGTAGGCGATGTACTCCTTTCCTCCAGCGATCTTCAGCTTCGCGTAGCGGCCGACGTCTGCGTCGATGGTCTCGCCGGTGTCGGGCGTGACGTCCTCCCCCTGGTCCACGACCTCGCCGGAGAAGCTGCTGCCCCCCCAGTGAGCGACCCGCAGCCGGCCCTTGCCAGCGTCATAGTGCGCGATCACAGGGTTCTCGGAGCCATCCAGGGCCAGCGACGACCACATCCCAGCGTTCGGGGTGGCGCCCTCACCCGTGTCGGCGATCGCCGTCGTCCAGGCGCCCTCCTTCGGGTCGCGCACGGCATAACGCAGGTTGTTCACCTTGTTGTCGAAGTAGGAGATCCAGACCTTGCCGTCGGACGCGATCGCCATCGAGGCGTAGGTGCCGCGATCCCCGACGTCCAGACCCTCGGAGTCGGCGTAGCCGTCGACCTCCTCGTGGGTCCAGGTCGCCTTGCCCTCGCTGTCGAGCTCGGCCGTCGCGAAGGTCAGCGCGCCCTGGGTGAGATCGTAGGCCGCGGCGGCCGGAACCCCCTCGGGGGTCACCGCCATGGTGAGCCACTGCCCCCAGTCGTTCGTGAAGGGCTCGGGCTTCGGCTCACCGGTCTCGACGACGTCGTCGGCGACCTCTTTGTCCTTGTTCGAGCACCCCTTACAGCCGGCGAGGTTCGTCGCCAGCAGGGAGAGCGTGATCGCGAGGGTGAGGGGAGCGAGCTTCGTGGCGACCATGGGGGTCTCCGGCGGAGGGGGTCGAGGTCTCTGAAGAGAATAGCGTCAGCGGGCGCCGAACGCATCTCCGACCATTATAATCCGGACCTCGGCGATCGTGGCGCCAAGGTTGCCGAACATCGACAACTCCGCTAAGAAGTTTCGCGGCAGGCCCGCTCATCCGTGAGTCGGCGCTCGCCCGCAGGCCCTCGTAGCTCAGTTGGATAGAGCAGCCGTTTCCTAAACTGCAGGTCGCTGGTTCGAGCCCAGTCGAGGGTACCTGCGCGCCCAGGCCCGCTGCGCGAGGGCGCGAGCGGAAACGAAGAACCCCCGACGGGGTTGAGACCGTCGGGGGTTCAGAAAGGAATGGTCGGCGATGACCTACTCTCCCACCGGGTGGCCCCGGCAGTACCATTGGCGCGAGAGAGCTTAACTTCCGTGTTCGGGATGGGAACGGGTGGAACCTCTCTGCTCACGTCACCGACCAAAAGGGTGACGCAAAGGGGGATGGGGTTGACGCTGTATCGAGTGTCGATGGTCAAGCCGAACGGGCAATTAGTACTGGTTAGCTCAGCGCATTGCTGCGCGTACACACCCAGCCTATCAACCTTGTGGTCTTCAAGGACCCTTCAGGGAGAGCTTATCTTGAGGTGGGTTTCCCACTTAGATGCTTTCAGCGGTTATCCCTTCCGCACATAGCTACCCGGCAGTGCCGCTGGCGCGACAACCGGAACACCAGAGGTACGTCCATCCCGGTCCTCTCGTACTAAGAGCAGATCCTCTCAAATCTCCAACGCCCACGGCAGA
>CAZKWG010000913.1:0-2949 GCA_964556105.1 uncultured Enterobacterales bacterium
GGGGCTGCGGCTGGCGCCGGCCGGGTCGGTGGCGCTCTGGTTGAACCTGGAGGCCCCGGCCACGGCGCTGCTCGGCTGGGCCTTCTTTCGCGAGCACCTCGGCCCGCGCACCGTCCTCGCCTGCGTGCTGACCTGGGCGGCCAGCGTGATCCTCGCGGCGCCGTCCGGCGCGGGGGGCTGGCAGGCGGCGGCGCTGGTGGCGGCGGGCTGCCTGTGTTGGGGCTTGGACAACAACCTCACGGCGGTCATCGAGCGCCTGACGCCCGCCCAGACCACCTTCGCCAAGGGGCTGGTGGCTGGCGGCGTCACGTTGGGTCTGGGGCTCTGGCTGGAGGGCGCGCCGCTGACGCCAGGACCCGTGGTGGCGGCGCTGGGCGTGGGCACCCTGTCTTATGGCGCCTCGATCGTGCTCTATGTCGCGGGCGCCCAGCAGCTCGGCGCGACCCGCGCCCAGATGATCTTCGCCACCGCGCCCTTCTGGGGCGTGCTGCTGGCCTGGAGCACAGAGCCCATCCTGGCCGCCCAGCTGGTCGCGGGCGCGATCATGGCCGGCGCCCTCGCCCTGATCTACGGCGAGCGCCACGCCCACGCCCACACCCACGAGCCCGTCCGTCACCACCACTGGCACCGCCACGACGACGGCCACCACCAGCACCACGACCAGCCCGTGCGCGGCTGGCACGCCCACGAGCACGCCCACGCGCCCGTCGAGCACACGCACCCGCACCGGCCGGATCTGCACCACAGGCACACGCACTGAGCGTCTCTATCGGCTCCCCACGCCGATGATCGCGCGAACAGGCAGATGATCGCTCAGGCGGATCTGCGGCACCTCCACCAGGAGCGGCGTCAGGCAGCGACCCGGCCCGGCGCGCACCAGGATGCGGTCGAAGCGCTCCTCCTTGCCGATGAAGGTGGACTGGGGGTCGCCGCGCAGCTCGGCCAGGTCCAGCCAGCCGCGCTCCGCGAGCTCGCGCGCGATGGCCTGATCGGTGGGGCTGTCCGCGTGCAGGTTGAAGTCCCCCATCAGGATGGCCGGCTGATCCTCATCTTCCGTGAGCTGAAACAGGGCCTCGACCTGGCGGGCGCGCACGCTCGCCGCGCGCTCCCCCGGGCCCGCCTGCATGTGGGTCACCACCACCCGCGTCTCGCCCAGCTCCGGCAGCCGCACGGTGCTGGCCAGGGCGCCCTTGGCCTTCATCCGGTCCACGCCAGAGGCGGCCTCGAACGCGATGACCCGGCTGTCGGTCACGGGGTGCGGCGTGACCAGGGCCAGCCCGTTGTCGCCCGCCTCGTCCGAGCGCAGCAGGTCCAGATCGAGGAGGCGCAACGAGCCGCGCCACACCTCCTGCAGGCCCGTGAGATCGGCGCGATCCTCGCGCACCATGCTGGCGATCTGCGGAAACCGCGCGGCGCGGTCGCGCGCCACCGGCTCGGGCAGCCCCCAGGTGTTGTAGGTCACCACGTCCAGGCTCGCGCCCACCGGCGCGCAGTCCGCGGCCTCGGCCGGCCCGAAGCCGAGGGCCAGCCAGCCGAAGAGCACACCCCACCCTTGCAGTGTCAAGACTGGCCTCCTCCCCTGTGAATTCAGGTTAGCACAGGCCCAGAGGAGCCGCGACCAGAACCGTGAAGACCAACGCCGCCCGAATCCTGGACGCGCTCGGCGTCGCCTACACGCTGCGGGACTACGAGGTAGACCCCGACGACCTGCGCGCCGAGCGCGTGGCCGAGAAGATCGGCATGCCGCTCGAGCAGGTCTTCAAGACCCTGGTGGTCCGCGGAGACCGGCGTGGCGTGATGCTGGCCGTCGTCGCCGGCGACGCCGAGCTGGACCCGAAGGCCCTGGCGCGCCTCTGCGGAGACAGCCGGGTGGAGACGGTGGCGCTCAAGGAGGTGCAGCCGCTCACCGGCTACGTGCGCGGCGGCGTGACGGTCTTCGGCTGCAAGAAGGACTACCCGGTCTACGCGGACGAGACGATGATCCTCTTCGATTGCATCTCTGTCTCGGCCGGCGTGCGTGGGACACAGATCCTCCTGCACCCGGACGACTACGCGCGGGCGAGCCGGGCGACCCTGGGGGAGATCACCCGACCGAAGCTGCGGGGGTGAGCGGGCAGGCTCAAGGAGCCGGGCAGAGAGGCGCCGCCTCAAGCTGCGACAGGAGGTCCTCCGCGATGGACACCATGTCCCAGGCCATTCCGCTGTCATTCTCGCTGAGCACCGCTCGCCCCTGCTCCAGCACCATCGCGGCCCACTCCCCCAATTCCTGATCGAGGCAGGAAGCCCGCTGCTGTGTCGCCTTCTCGAGGCGCTCCAAGGTCCAACCCAGCACCCGCAGCCCGTAGTGGCGCGGCGCCACCGGTGACCCGTAGCGCGCGAGGTTCCGCTCCACCGTCGCCAGCCGGGCCTGTTGAAGCGCAGCGTACGCCTCCTGCTGGGCGCGCCGACGCTCGGCCTCCAGCGGACCCGCGAGCGTCGGGACCAGGATCGCGGCCTGCTCCCAGCTGATACGCGCGCGCTCCTCGTAAGGATAGGCCTTGTCGATGAGCGCCATCTGGTAGAGATCGAGCTGATCGGGGTTGAGCTCCGCAGGAGTCGTGGACGTCCGGATGGCCAGGGCCAGCGCCTCATGGGCGAGCGCCAGGCTGACCTGCACCGCCGCGCGCGCCTCTGGGCTCTCGGCCTGTATGGCCAGACAGGCGCGCTCGGCGGCATGGTGGGCGTCGAGACGCGCCTTGAACGCCGCCCAGAGCTCTGCGGAGAAACGATTCGGCGGCAGGGTCGGGTCGGCCTGGATTGGGATCGCCCCGGCCGCGCGCGCGGCCTCTGTACACGGCGTGAGGAGCGCGCACTGCCCGGCGAGCGGCCCGGGTGGATCCGCCTCACAGCCGAGGCCAGAGAGCGCCCCCTGCGCGCCCGCGTCCCACAGCACCAGCGGGGGCGTCGTCT
>CAZKWG010000914.1:0-2947 GCA_964556105.1 uncultured Enterobacterales bacterium
GGTGGCTTCGGAAGGCCGCAGCAGAAGGAGACGGCCTGGCGATGGGAGACCTCGGCAGGCGTCTGCTGAACGGTGAGGGCGTGGCCCAGAACGCCGAGGAAGGGGAGCGGTGGCTTCGAAAGGCCGCGGCGGCAGGACAGAGCTGGGCGATGAGAGTCCTCGGTAGCCGTCTGCTGGACGGTCGAGGCGTGTCCCAGAACGCCGAAGAGGGCGAGCGGTGGCTTCGGAAGGCCGCGGAGGCGGGAGAGGGCCAGGCGATGAGCGTCCTCGGCAGCCGTCTGCTGGACGGTGATGTACTTCAGCAGGACGTTGACGAGGGAGTTCGCTGGCTTCGGAAGGCAGCAGATGCGGGAGACTCGCATGCGAGATTGCACTTGGGTTACTTCATCTACCAGGGGGCAATAGGTAAAGCCGATCCTACCGTAGCCTATCAGGAGGCAGGAGGCCTCTTTCTGGCCGCATGGGAAGAGGACAGCTCGGTGGCGAACAATCTCGCCTACATGCTCCGGAGGGGTGAGTTCACGGCCGAGGGGCTAAGTGTAGAGATCCTGTTGTCCGACCTCGTGAACGAGGGGGATACGTTTGCTCTCGTCAACCTGGCGCTCCACATCATACGGGCATCGTCGACTCCGGGAGCCTGGGACGAGGCCGACGCGCTCCTCGCCCGAGCTGTCGCCTCGAGCGGAATCGCCGGTGTAGTCGGTTGGTGGACCAGGACCGCCCAGTTCGGCGATCCAGAGGGTGTCCTTGTCACCGCGCTGCTGTGGCGCCACGGTTATGGCGGCGCAGACCCAGATCAGGTCGCGGCCTGGTGGGACATCGCCGGAGCCGCCGGCTGGACCATCCCGCAGGAGCGCCGGGGGCGCTACGCGCCGAGCCCGGCATCAGCCCCAGACGAATGAGCTTGCATACGCCGCCGACTCCCTTCTGACCGGCTCAGCTAACGGTCATCACCGTCGCCCACTGGTCCTGGAGCCCCAGCTCAATAACCCACTGCGCAATATACCCTCGATCAAGCGCCTCTCCCTGCGTCGCAAGGACTCCGCGAACGTCCCGAAGCTGGCGCTCCGACTCGCCCTGGCGGGCCCACTCCAGCTTGGAGATCACACAGTCCTCGGGGCTGACCATCCAGACCTGCAGTCCGAGCAGATCCACCTGCACGCGCCGATGGAACTCCACCTCACTGAACCGGCGCCCTTTCTGCACGATCAGGTCCGCCTTCCAGCCCGTCTCCAGGTCGATGATATTGAACATCGAGCGGCGTCGCAGCGCGTCCCGTGCGGCGTCCTGGCTGAAGTAGAGCTCGTCCTCGGGCAGCAGGGCCAGCAGCGCCCGCAGGCGTGTACCGTCGAGCGCCACGACGATATCGATGTCCTGGGTCGTCCGAGGAGCGCTGTAGAACGTGCTCGCGATGGACCCAGAGAGCATGTAGGGTACCTGCGCCTCCTCCAAGAGCCCGGTGAGCCGCGCCAGGAAGCCGCGGAGACTCATCGCTCGGGCCAGGCGGCGGCCGTGAGATCGGGGCCCAGCCGGCGGACTCGCTCGGCTCGGGTCAGCTCCCCCTCACTCCAGTCGGGATGCTGTCGGCGCAGCCCCGCCAGCGTGATCTCCCGCGCGTCCTCGGACATCTCGAACATCAGCGCGACCCGGCGCTCACCGCTCATCCGGCGATAGAGCGCCAGCTGGACCGCGTGGGCGTCGGGGTGGGTGTCGTCGAGCATAAGACGAGTCTAACCCTCAACGCACGCCTGGATCAACGCCTCAGGAGACGGCGATGGTCGCCTTCATGGCGCTGATGAGACGCTGACCCGACTGGAGCCAGCTCCGCCGGGTGACGAAGAGCTCTCTGGCTTGAGGCTGGCTGGTCCCGGTCGCCAGAGGTTGGCAGAACCGCCACACTTCTTGCGTGCGCCACCCCTTGCCCGATCTTCTGGATGTGCGGACCCACCAGTCCAGGCTGGCGGGCCTCGCGGCGATCGAGGACGCGGGCTTCCGCCTGCGGGTGGGCGAGGTGGACAACTTCGTGAAGCGCATCTGCGCGTTCTCGATGAAGCATGTCGCCACGGGGCTGCGCCGCTCACCTCGCGATCCATCCCTCTGCTCGTGGCCAGCAGTCCAGCCTGACCCTCCGTCGTCTGGAGCTCCGCCGCCAGCAGGCAGGCGGAGGTGCCGGATACCGCCGGACCCCCCAGTCGGCGCACGCCAGATGACCTGTGGTGCGAGGGCGTGCCAGCGGGAGCGCCACCGACGGGCAGATCGGGCGTGGCAAGGGGCGAATCCGGACGACGGTCGTGGCCGAGCCTGGAAGGGGCGGCAGGCGGAGGAGGGCGCGGGACAGGCTGGCGATTGTACAGAATAGTGTGATAATCGGCGCCATCATGTACGGCTGCTTAGAATAGACCGGGCGGCCTCGAGGCCCGAGACGGTGGCCGACTCGATGCAGCCGGCCGAGAGCGCGGTGCGGGTCCAGTCGCCGGCGACGGCGAGGTTGCTCAGGCCGGTCTCGCCCGGCCGGAGGCGGTGTTGGATCGATCCGGGCGGCGAGAGCACGTAGCGCTCGGAGGGCGCCTGGTTGAGGCGCACGTAGAACGCGGGGTCGTGCGCGGGGGCCTCGCCGTGGGCGTGGAGCAGGCCGGTCACGCCCTCGGGCGCGCGGCTCGCCCCCAGGCCCGGCAGGAGCCCGTCGAGCTCGCCGAGGTAGCGCGTGGTGGATTCGACCAGCGCGGTCTGGTGCCTGTCCCAGGTGGCCGGGTCCGTGTCCACCGGCGCCGACCCGTCGCCGAGCGCGCCGCAGCCGTAGAGGATCGTGCCGACCGCCGGATCTCCCTCGGGGCCGACGAGGTGGCTCATGTCGACCCAGGTGTCGTAGGGATCGGCGAAGGTGCCCGAGATCGCCGGCGGCTCGCCGGAGCCGAGCTGGCGGCGATCCGGCCGGATCCAGAGCTGC
>CAZKWG010000915.1:0-2941 GCA_964556105.1 uncultured Enterobacterales bacterium
TCGGCGAGATCGAGGCCACCCTCCTCCAACATCCCGGCGTCAGCGCCGCCGTCGCGGGCGCCATCGACCGCCGCCGGCTGGTGGCCTGGGTCGTGCCTCAGACGCTCCTGGCGCCGCGCTCGGCGGCGGCGGGGCGCTGGGAGGAGGCGCTCTCCGCGGGCGCGGCCCTGCACCTCACCCAGCCGGAGCCCACCGACCGATACACCGCCTTCGAGGCGCGCAGCGCGCGCTGGACGGCCGACCAGATCGCGCGAGCCCTGGGCGAGCTGGGCTGCTTCCTGACCCCGGGCGAGGCCCGCAGCGAGTCCGAGCTCAGCTCGGCCGTGATCCCCACCTTCCACCGCTGGATCCGGCGCGCGCTGCGGCTGCTCTGCGAGGCGGGACGCCTGGAATTCGACGGGGAACGTTATGTCGCCCTCAGCGCGCCGACCCCGGCCGAGGACCTGCTGCCCGACGATGTCCGCGCCAGCGCCGACGAGCGCCCCCTGCTCAGCCTGCTGCGCCGCTACGGGGAGGCCCTGCCGAAGATCCTCCGCGGCCAGATGAACCCGCTGGAGATCCTCTTCGAAGGCGGACAGTCCGACGAGGCCCTGGCGTTCTACCAGGGCGGCTTCGCGGACGCCAACGCCGTGCTGGCCGAGGTCCTGGAGCGGCTCCAGCAGGACCGCCCCCTGCGCATCCTGGAGATCGGCGCCGGCACCGGCGGCACCACCCGCGCGCTGCTGCCGCGCCTGGCGCCGGGCACCGCGTACACGTTCACCGACGTCTCCCGCTACTTCCTGGAGCTCGCCGCTCGGGACCTGGCCTTCGACGGGCTCCGCACGGCGGTCCTCGACATGGACCGCGACCCGCGCGCCCAGGGCTTCGCGCCCGCCAGCCAGGACGTGGTCATCGGCGCCAGCGTGCTCCACGCGGCGAGGCGTCTGGACAGCGCCATCGGGCACCTCGCCCGCCTGATCGCGCCGGGCGGCGCGCTGGTCCTCATCGAGGCCACCCGCCTGCTGCCCGTGCTGCAGCTCGTGATGGGCCTGCAGCCCGGCTTCGACCACTTCGAGGACACCGAGCTGCGGCCCGAGCACTGCCTGGTCTCCGCTTCCATCTGGGAGGAGCGGCTGCTGGCGGGCGGCTTCGACGCCGTCACCTGCTTCGCCCGCCCCGGCTCGCTGGCCGAGCGCACGGGCGTGATGGTGATCGTGGCGCGGCGGGCGCCGACTCCAGCACAGGTGGAGATCCAGCCC
The DNA here is from genome assembly GCA_964556105.1 of uncultured Enterobacterales bacterium. Lineage (GTDB taxonomy): Bacteria > Myxococcota_A > UBA796 > UBA796 > CAZKWG01 > CAZKWG01. The sequence continues at coordinate 1,239 of CAZKWG010000915.1, forward strand.
GAGCTGCTGCGGGCCTGGCTGGCCGAGCGCCTGCCCGAGCACATGGTGCCCAGCGCCCTGTTGAGCCTGCCCGCGCTGCCCCTCTCCCCGAACGGCAAGCTGGACCGCTCCGCGCTGCCGGTGCCCTGGGACGAGGCCGAGGTGGTCGCCCCGCGCACGACCATGGAGCGCCTCGTCGCCTCGGTCTGGGGCGATGTGCTCGGCCAGGCCTCGCTCTCCGTCTCCGAGCCCTTCTTCGCCCTGGGCGGCGACTCGCTCTCGGCGGTGCGGGTCAGCAGCCGGCTGGGGGAGGCCCTGAAGACGGAGGTGCCCCTGCGCCTGCTGCTGGCGAACCCCGACGTCGCCGCCCTGGCGACCCAGCTCGAGCAGCTCGCGCCGGGCGCGGCGAGGACTCTGGTGGTCCACGATTCGGCCGGTCGCTACACCCCTTTCCCGCTGACCGACGTGCAGCGCGCCTACTGGATGGGCCGCTCGGACGCGGTCGCCCTGGGCGGGGTCTCGGCCTGGGTCTACCTGGAGCTGGAGACGGACCTGCTGGACACGGCGGCCTGGGAGACGGCCTGGCAGGCGCTGATCGAGGCCCACGACGCCCTGCGCACGGTGGTCCTGCCCGACGGGACGCAGGTGGTGCTGAAGCAGACGCCCCCCTGGCGGCTGCCGGTCGTCGATCTGAGCGGCCGGGCAGATCAGGGCGAGGGCCTGCTGAGGCTGCGCGAGGCCATGGCCCAGCAGGCGCGCTCGCCGGAGCGCTGGCCCCTCTTCGACGTGCGCGCCGTGCGGCTGGGGAGCGCCGACAAGCCTGCCTTGCGGCTGTGTTTTGGTCTGGACGTGATCGCCGCCGACGGCTGGAGCCTGATGAGCCTGCTGCGCGCCTGGGGCGAGGCGGCGCGAACCGGCGAGGCGCCGCGCGCGCCGGGGCTCACCTTCCGCGACGTGGTCCTGGCCACGGTCTCCGAGGAGGGGACACCCGCCTGGGAGGCCGATCGGAGCTGGTGGCGCGCCCGCCTGGACGCGCTGCCGCCCGGCCCCGCCCTGCCCCTGGCCTCGGACGCCGAGGGCGCCTCCTCGCGCTTCGTGCGCCGCCTGGCGCGGCTGGACACCGCCCGCTGGAGCCGGCTGCAGCAGCGCGCGGCGCGGCGCGGCCTCACCCCGGCCACCGCCCTGATCACGGCCTACGCCGCGGTGATCGGCGCGTTCAGCGCCAGACCCGACTTCACCCTGAATCTGACCCTCTTCGACCGGCCGCCGATCCACCCTGACATGGAGCGGCTGGTGGGCGACTTCACGCTCACCAACCTGCTGGCCCTGCGCGCCTCCGCCGCGGACACGCCCGCCCAGGCGGCGCAGCGCGCCCACGCCCAGCTCAGCGAAGACCTCGATCATCGCCGCTTCTCCGGCATCCGCGTCCTGCGCGAGCTGAGCGCGCGCCGCGGCGGGCCGGTGCTCATGCCCGTCGTCTTCACGTCAGGCCTGTCCATGGGCATCGCCAGCAGCCTGGACCCCATCGGCCGCCCTGTCTGGGGCCTGAGCCAGACGCCCCAGGTCTGGCTGGACCACCAGGTGGGCGAGGATCAGGACGGCCTGTTCCTGAACTGGGACGCGGCGGAAGACCGCTTCCTTCCCGGCGTGCTGGACGCGATGTTCAGCGCCTACACCCGGCTGTTGGAGCGCCTCGCGGACGAGGAGGAGGCCTGGGATCGGCC